>NZ_JAEUWW010000005.1:0-253 GCF_028895185.1 Thermoanaerobacterium sp. R66 | reverse complement strand
CACAGCAGGCAAGCGTCTAATTAGAAAATTGCATAAAGAATTTCATCATTTTGCAGACATTATAGTAGCTGATGCATTATATTGCAAATCTACTTGGATTAAAGAAGTATTATCAATAGGGATGGATGCAGTAGTAAGGGTTAAAGATGAAAGACTTAATATAGTTAAGGATGCACTTGGTTTATTCAAGTGTCGAAAAGCAGATAAAGAATGGACTGTTAAGAAAAAAAGTAATAATTATATTAAAATAAAG
>NZ_JAEUWW010000004.1:0-280 GCF_028895185.1 Thermoanaerobacterium sp. R66 | reverse complement strand
AATACATAGCTCAGGCAAAGTAGAAATAAAAGAATCATGGATAATAACTACCTCTAAAGTTACTTCAGTAGAAACCCTATGGAAAATAATACATAAAAGATGGGAAATTGAAAACAATGCTTTTCATCAACTAAAAACAGAATGGCATTTAAATCACTGTTTTCTGCACAGTCCTGAGGGTGTAGAAACTGTGTTAATGTTTATAATAATAGCATTTAATTTGATGCAATTATATTTCTTCAGGTGTATAAGAAATTTTAGGGAAAAGCATATGCTTCAA
>NZ_JAEUWW010000003.1:0-637 GCF_028895185.1 Thermoanaerobacterium sp. R66 | reverse complement strand
ATTTCTCCTTCGTCTTTATCTGAAGCATCTCTTTTAGGTTCAAGCATTTCCTGACCTATGATAAGATGTGGATCAGAACCTACAGTTGCACATATTACTGACCTATGAAAGTAATGAGTAATCCCGTCCTTTTGGACTCGTGTAAGACAATTATCACAGCACTTATTAGTGCTTTCAAATAACTCTACACCATCTATTGCAACGACTTTTAGTCCATCTATAGTTCCTTTTCTAAAAACCTTATTTTTTGTACTTGTCTTGATTATACTATTATTAAGTTCATTTAAGCCATCTAAATCAAAATTACTTAAAACACGCCTAATAGTGTCAATACGAGGAATTTTAGTCTTTTTAGGTAATACTTTTTTAAATTTACCTTTTTTAAGCCAATGTTCCAACCTATTAAAACTCCTTATTTGAAGTATAAATCCAAATAATACTACAAAGGTAACTGTTGAAATTTTTACTGAAGATTTTGCTCTTTTATCTTTTAGGGTATTGATTTTTTCTCCAAGATGGTATATCTTAGAGAAGTAGATAAGCATTTGTTTTAAATAACTTTTGTTCATTTTATCAGCATCCTTTCTATTTAGGTTATCGCAAAACATATTATAGAAAGGATGCTTTTATTTTGCAA
>NZ_JAEUWW010000002.1:0-46780 GCF_028895185.1 Thermoanaerobacterium sp. R66 | reverse complement strand
ATTATTAAAGGACATGTGTAAGGGATTAGGGTATAATAATATTAAAGTATTGTGATTAAGGTGATGAAATGGTTATAAAGATTAAGGAAGAATTCGCAAAAAAGATGAAGCTCCTTTTAAAGGATGATTTTGAGAAGTTTATGAAGGAATATGAAAACGAGCCATATAAAGCACTTAGAGTCAATACGTTAAAGATTTCAGTTGAAGAGTTCTTAAAAATATCGCCATTTAATTTATCTCCAGTGCCATGGTGTGATTCTGGTTTTTACTATTCTAACGATGATAAGCCAGGAAAGCACTATTACCATGATGTTGGTTTGTATTATATTCAAGAACCAAGTGCTATGGCGGTAGTAGAAGCCTTGAATCCTGTGCCAGGTGATATGGTATTAGATTTAAGCGCGGCCCCAGGCGGTAAGTCTACACACATAGCTTCAAAGCTCAATGGGGAAGGCTTATTAGTATCTAATGAGATAAATTCCAAAAGAGTAAAAGTTCTTGCAGAAAATATCGAGAGAATGGGTATAAGAAATGTCGTAATTTTAAATGAATCACCTGAAAGATTAGAAAATAAATTTTCAGGATTTTTTGATAAAATACTCGTTGATGCTCCGTGTTCAGGTGAAGGTATGTTCAGAAAAGATGAAACAGCTATAGACGAATGGTCTTTGGAAAATGTATTAAGCTGCTCACTTAGACAGAAGAAGATATTAGATAGTGCAGCAAACATGCTAAAGTCAGACGGAATTATTGTATATTCAACATGCACATTTTCGCCGGAAGAAAACGAAGGTGTAATCGACCATTTTCTAAAAAATCACTGTGATTTCGAATTAATAGAAATTTATAACTATGAGGGATTTGATAATGGTCATCCTGAATGGGTCAATGGATGCAGCGATTTAAAAAAATGTGTCCGCCTTTGGCCACATTCAATTAAAGGGGAAGGACATTTTATAGCTAAATTGAGAAAGAAAGGGAGTTTTAACGATGGTAACAAAGCAAGTAAGAAGCTTAACATAAAAAAAATTGCAGCAAAAGATCTTTTTTATGATTTTTCAAAAAAGTACCTTAAAGCAAGATTAGATGATTTAAACTTACACCAAATTGGTCAGCATGTGTATCATGTTCCTTATGAAATGAACTTATCAGGCTTGAAGGTTTATAAACCAGGATTTGATTTGGGACAATTTAAAAAGGAAAGATTCGAACCGTCCCATTGGTTGGCTATGTCATTAAAAAAAGACGATGTAAATATGATTTATAATTTAAAAGATGAAGAAATAGAGAGGTACATTCACGGTGAAACATTAAATGATGATGTTGACGATGGATGGGTACTTTTGACGGTAAATGGTTATTCTATAGGTTGGGGAAAAGCTGTAAAAGGAGTTATAAAGAATTTTTATCCTAAATCTTTAAGAAAATAAAAAAATTTTATTTTTGTATAAGGTGATGCATATAACTTTGCATCATCTTTTTTTGTGTAATATTATTGCCTATGATTTTGAGTTTTTTATTTCTGATGAGAAAAAATAATGTGAAATTGGGAATAATAATTTTGTAAGTATTTTGGGATAAAGGAGATGTGTTTTTCTTGGAGTTGACTACTTTTTTACACATGCTAATTGGAGCTTTGTTTACGCTTTTTTTACTTATGATTTATGATAAATTGAAAAGTAAAAGTAATCATTATGATGAAGAAGTAAATTTACACGATATTTTATTAAATCAGGATGAGCTTAAAAAACACGCCCAAGAATTAGCACAAAACCACTACATAATGAGAGATACTAAGTTAAATTACATGCTTATACCTCGCATGAATAAAAGTTATAATTACATAAAATCCGTATACAAAAATATCAACATGGCAGAAAGGACGCAGTCTATATCGCAAGATGCCGAATGGCTTTTAGACAATTTTTACATAATCGAAGAACAAGTTAAAGAAATAAGAAAGAGCCTATCAAAAGGCTATTATTCAGGGCTTCCTGGACTTAAGAATAGCATATTGAAGGGTTATCCGAGAGTGTACGCTATTGCCATGGAATTAGTGTCCCATACAGACGGGAAAATTGATGAAGACACAATTATAGATTTTATCACTGCTTATCAATCCAAGTCCCTATTGTCAAGCGGTGAATTATGGGCTCTTGGACTTATGATAAAAATTGCTTTAATAGAAAACATAAAAAAGAGCTCTGAGAAAATAACCATAACTCAGAAACAGTGGAGCAAAGCAGATGAAGTAGCAAATATAATATTTTCAAATAAAAATATGGCATTTGACGATATTAAAAAGTTAATACATGATAAAGTCATGACTATTGGGAAGATTCCTACGTCTTTTTTTGAAAGATTGCTTCAAAGGATTAGGATGGAAGGCGATGATTCAACGGTAATTGTCCAGTACATCGATAGGATTCTTCAAGAATATGATACAAATATTACAGACATTGTTGAATTAGATCATCAGATATTAGCCGCAAGACAAGTTTCAATTGGCAATGCAATAACAAGCCTTAAATACGTATCGACTTTGGATTGGTCTCAAATATTTGAGAAGCTTAGCAGTGTTGAACAGATTTTGCGGCAAGACCCTGATGGTACGTATGAAATGATGGATTTTGAATCAAGAGATTATTACAGACATCAGATTGAGGAAATAGCCAAAAGGTATAAAACATCTGAGACATTTGTAGCAAGGAAGGCTTTAGAGTGTGCGAAAGAAGTTCTAAATGACAATAGCAAGCCGGAGTATATAAATCATGTAGGATTTTATATAATTGGCAAAGGTAGAAGCATATTGGAAAGCAAGATAGGACATAAGAAAAATTTTGTGAAAGTAAGTCGTGTCGTAAAAAGCAATATGGCTATTCTTTATATAGCATCTATAGTTGCTTTGACACTTTTTGCGTCTGTTGCTTTATGGGCTTTGTTAATATTTAATGGTTTGGCAGCTATATATGCATTTATCTTGGCAGCTATTTCGATAATTCCTATAAGCGAGTTTGTGGTGCAGGCAGTAAACTGGGCGATAATACACATTAAAAGACCTACGATAATACCTAAAATTGAATTAAAAAGTGGAATACCTAAAGAAGCCGCTACAATGGTTATAGTTCCTGTACTTTTGACAAGTGTAAAAAGAGTTAAAGAGCTTTTAGCACAATTAGAAGTAACATATATCTCAAATAAGGAGGACAACCTTTATTTTGCTATCGTAGGCGATTTTAAAGACACAAACAAGGAGAAAATGGAGGATGACGAAGAAATAGTAAATACTGCTCTTGGTGGAATAAGAGAGCTTAATGAAAAATACGGTGGAGGAAAAGACATATTTTTCTATTTTCACAGAAAACGTGTATATTGTCAGACACAAAATGCTTACATGGGCTGGGAGAGAAAAAGAGGTGCTATAGTAGAGTTTAACGAACTATTAATGGGTTCAAAAGATACCAGCTTCTACATAAAAAGCGCCAATATCGATGACCTGCCAATGATAAAATACGTCATAACACTTGATGCGGATACAAATTTGATCATGGATACAGCAAAACGGCTTATTGGTACAATGATGCATCCGCTAAACAAGGCAGTTGTTGATAATGAGAAAAATGTAGTTGTTGAAGGATATGGGCTTTTGCAGCCAAGGGTAGGAGTGGATATTTTGTCTTCGTCAGCCACTGTATTTTCTTCTGTTTTTGCTGGCAATGGCGGCATTGACCCATATACAACTGCTGTATCTGATGTTTACCAAGATCTATTTGGAGAAGGTATTTTCACTGGGAAAGGTATTTACGATGTGGAAGTATTTAGAACTATACTTAAAGATTTAATACCTGATAATTCTGTATTAAGCCATGACCTTTTAGAAGGTTCTTTCGTCAGGGCAGGACTTGTGACTGATATACTGCTTATTGACGGGTTTCCGTCTAAATACAACTCATATATGATGAGGATGCACAGATGGGTGAGAGGTGATTGGCAGCTTTTGCCGTATCTTTCAAGAAGAATTAAGACGAGACAAGGCAACTATATGGAAAATCCTCTTTCGATTATTTCAAAATGGAAGATAATAGATAACTTAAGGAGAAGCCTTGTTGCACCATTTGCTTTGGTTTTGCTTCTTTTAAGCAATCTTATGCCTTATAAAAGCTTTATCATGTATGGGGTGGTGATATTAGCTTTATTTGAACCGTTTATAGCGGCAGCAATTGATGCAGTGCTGGAAAAATCAAGAGATATGAATAGTCGCAGCAGTTTACTTGCAAATAGCTTAAAAAATACTTTTTATGCAAGCTTATTGCAGCTTGTATTTCTGCCTTATCAAGGCTATTTAATGATAGATGCGGTAGTTAGAACTATCTACAGAGTTTATGTGTCAAGAAAAAATCTGTTAGAATGGGTTACCGCTGCTGATATGGAAAGACAACTTAAAAATGATTTTATCAGTTTCTTGAAAAGAATGTGGGTATCCATTCCCATTGGGGCTATTTTAATCTTGATGAGCATGTACTTTAAACATGATATGCTGCCATACTCCATTTTAATTTCTTTGATATGGTTTGCGTCACCGTACATTGCGTATCGGATAAGCAGTCCTATTGTTGAACACGAGTTTGTGATGGAAGAAAGTGACATTAAAGAGCTGAGAAAACTGTCCAGGAAAATTTGGAGGTATTTTGAGGATTTTGTTACGGAAAATGACAATTATCTGCCTCCTGATAATTTTCAGTTAGATCCGTATGCGGGTATTGCCAGAAGGACTTCGCCTACCAACATAGGTTTATATTTGACTTCTACAATATCGGCGAGAGACTTTGGATATATCACTACCTCAGAAATGGTTGATAGAATAGATAAAACGGTCAGCACTATTGAAAAGATGGAGAAATGGCATGGACATCTTTACAACTGGTACAAGACAGACGACTTAGAGCCATTGAAGCCATACTATATTTCTACGGTAGATAGTGGAAACCTTGTTGGGTACATGATAGCGCTTAAAGAAGGCCTTAAAAAAGTTCCAGACACACCACTAACTGAGAAATTGCCAGCAGGTTTATCAGACTTAATTGAGATCGTGAATGATGAATTAAAAAGTAAAAAGATAAAATATGAGATGCTTGAAGGAGATTACACCATTGAAGACTGGCATAGAAGCTTGAAACAACTTAAAGACAGCTTAAGCAGTATTAAATATAGTGATGATGATGGATGGTATATGAAAATTGTCGATACAATTGATTCTGATATAAAAGAATTGGAGGATCTTGTGCCAATTTATGATTATGACGAATATGAACAAATGCTTAAGTCAAACAAAGATATTACGCTAAATAATTTGAAGGCAATGTATGAAAAAATTTTAGAAATGCCGTCATCTGATAAAGAAAAGTTTATAAAGCCTTACGAAAATGTGAAGCATTTAATAGAAAAAGTAGAAGATTTGATAATTAGATTAAATATTCTTATAGAGAAAACAGAGTTTAGGCCATTGTTTGATGAGAAAAGGCAGCTTTTTTCAATAGGTTACAATATAGAAGATGAAAAATTGACTAAATCGTATTACGATTTATTTGCCTCTGAAGCAAGACAAGCCAGTTTTATAGCTATAGCAAAGAAGGAAGTAGACGCAAAACATTGGTTTAGAATGGGGAGAATGGTGACAGGAGAAAATGCTCACAGAGGGTTAATTTCGTGGTCTGGTACAATGTTTGAATATTTTATGCCGCTTTTGATAATGAAAAATTTTAAAAATACTATTTTGGATCAGACGTACAAATTTGTCGTAATGATGCAAAAAAAGTATGCAAAAAAATACAGGATTCCATGGGGAATATCGGAGTCAGGCTTTTACTCGTTTGACATTAAGCTTAATTACCAGTACAAAGCTTTTGGTGTTCCTTGGCTGGGGCTTAAGAGGGGACTATCTCGAGATGTTGTCATAGCGCCTTATGGTGCTATTCTATCACTTAGGGTAGATCCGAAATCTGTTGTTGAAAATATTAAAAGATTGAAAGACCTTGGAGTTGAGGGTAAGTATGGGCTTTATGAGGCTGTTGACTTTACGCCAGAAAGAATTCCTTATGGGAAAAAGTATGCTATAGTGAAAAGCTTCATGTCCCACCATTTAGGCATGAGCATGCTTGCGCTAAACAATTTTATAAATAAAAACGTGATGCAGGAAAGATTTCACTCAGATCCGTATATAAAATCTGTGGAAATATTGTTGCAAGAGAGAGTACCAGGGGGCCCAATGATTCTTAGAGAAGAAGTAGAGGCGCAAAAGGAATTTGAAGAGCAGAAAAAAGAAGAAGTAAAGGACGTTAGGATCGTAGAAGAGATAGATGACATCTTTCCTCAGGTGCATATTTTATCAAATGGAGATTATTCTGTCGTTTTGACGGATAGAGGAACGGGTTACAGCAAGAAGGAAGGAATAAACGTAACCAGGTGGAAAAACGCTTTAGATGAAATTCATGGGACATTTATATTCATCCAGAATGTAAACTCAAATACCACTTGGTCTACAACTTATGCTCCATTTTTTACAAAAGATGAAAAATATAAGGTCGTATTTAAGCAGGATATGGCTAAATTCATTAAAAAAGTCGGGAATATAGATACAGAAACGGAAGTCATTGTATCACCGGAAGACGATGTTGAAATAAGGCGTGTGACGTTAAAAAATCACAGCGATCATGATAGAGTGCTGGAAGTTACAAGCTATTTCGAACCGGTCTTAAGCGACATCAATGCAGACATTGCGCACCCTGCTTTTAACAAGTTGTTTATAAAAACAGAGATCTTGTTTGACAGCGACATGATAGTTGCAAACAGAAGACCCAGAGATTTAAAAAAGTCGTATTTGTGGGTTGCTCATGCTGTATACGTGGATGGTGGCGAGACGATAGGCGATACTCAGTTTGAGACAGACAGGGCTAAATTCATTGGCAGAGGACGGACATTAAGGAATCCTGCTGCCTTAGAGGCAGATAAACCATTGTCAAATTCAGATGGCTCTGTTTTGGATCCTGTCATGTCATTGAGGAAAAGGATTAAGTTAGAACCAAATGAAACGGTGAAAGTTGTATACATTACTGCTGTAGCAGAATCAAAAGCAGAAGCAGTCAAATTGGCTAATAAGTACAAAAATGCCAGTGCGACGGAAAGAGCCTTTGAAATGTCAATATCCAGAGGCAAAGTCGAATTAGACTACCTAAACCTTAAATCAGATGAATTAGGGCTTTTCCAAAGTATGCTTCCACATATAGTATTTTCAAGCCCCGTCAGGATAGCAAAAAGAGATACTATATTGAAAAACCAAAAAGGTCAATCTGGGCTGTGGGCATATGGAATATCAGGGGATATACCGATAGTGCTTTTGGAGATACGCAAAAAAGAGGAATTGCCTGTATTAAAAAAGCTTCTTAAGGCCCATGAATATTGGAGAATGAAAGGGCTATACGTAGATTTAGTGATTTTAAACAATGACAAAGGCGGATATATTGATTCATTGGGCGATAGAATCAAAGACGTGATAAATGGAAGTTTTGCATATAACATAATGGGGCAGTTTGGTGGAGTGTTTCTGATAAATAGAAGTAGTTTAAAAGAGGAAGATTACATTTTGCTAAATACAGTAGCAAAATTATCTCTTACTGCTGATATGTCTATTGAAAAACAAATTGAATATAATGAAGCAAAAAATAATCAAAAAGCTAAATTGCTTAATATAGATGAAAGCAACATAAGAAAGGCGTATCCAGTTCCACTTAGAGAGAATTTGCAATTGCATTACAGCAATGGATATGGTGGATTTTCTTTAGATGGACATAAATACATTATAAATTTAGATGACGACAAGGTAACGCCTATGCCTTGGATAAATGTTGTATCAAACTATAAATTTGGATTTCAAGTTTCAGAATCAGGAAGCGGTTTTACATGGGCAGAAAACAGCAGAGAATATAAAATTACTCCATGGTCAAACGATCCTGTTCTGGATGAAGGTGGGGAGATTCTGTACTTAAGAGATGACTTTACAGGTGAATATTGGACGATAACGCCAAAGCCACTAAGGGATAAGGGACAATATGTGATTGAGCATGGATTCGGATATTCTTCATTTAAACATGGATGTTCAGGAATTAACCATGAGATGTTAGAGTTTGTGCCTATGAACGATACCGTCAAAATATCGCTTGTAAAATTAAAAAACGTAAGTGGAGAGAAAAGAAGGTTGAGCTTGTATTATTTCATAAAACCTGTATTAGGCGTTTCAGAAAGCATAACATCCCCTTATGTGGTTACAGAGATGAATGAAGAAATCGATGGGCTCTTAATAAGAAATGTGTACAACGAAGATTTTAAGGACAGGATTTCCTTTATAAGCTCATCTGTCAAAGTTCAGTCATATACAGGAAACTTGTCGGAATTTCTGGGATCTGATTTTGACACTAAACGACCTGAAGCATTAAAAATGGAAGCCCTATCGAATAATGTAGGAATTGGTTTAAGCCCATGTGCCGCGATTCAAGTTGTTGTCGAATTAGAAGAAAACGAAGAAAAAGAGCTGTCATTTTTGTTGGGAACAGGAATCTCTTTAGATGATGTCAGACGGATTGTAAGTTATTACAAGAATGTCAATAATGTAAAAGAAGCATTGAATTACGTCAATACGTTCTGGAACAACTTTGTCGGCACAATAAACGTAGCAACACCTGACAAATCTTTCGATTTGCTTTTAAATGGCTGGCTATTGTATCAGACTATATCGTGTAGAATTTGGGCCAGGTCTGCATTTTATCAGTCGGGTGGCGCATACGGATTTAGAGATCAACTACAGGATACTATGAATGTTGTGTACGTTGCACCAGAGCTTACGAGAGCGCAAATATTAAACGCTTGTGCACATCAGTTTAAAGAAGGTGACGTACTCCATTGGTGGCATCCTGGCACTGACAAAGGAATACGCACGAAATACTCAGATGACCTTTTATGGCTGCCATACGCTGTAGCGGATTACATTGATGTAACAGGTGATACAGAAATATTAGATATACAAATTCCGTTTTTAGACGAAGAACCTTTAAAAGACGATGAAGATGAAAGGTATGGCAAACCCAAAGTATCAGATGAAACAGCCACAGTTTATGAACACTGCATAAGGGCCATAGAGCATTCACTGAAATTTGGGCAGCATGGAATACCGCTGATGGGATCTGGAGACTGGAACGATGGTATGAATATGGTAGGCAACAAAGGAAAAGGTGAAAGCGTGTGGCTTGGTTGGTTTATGCATGTAACACTAAAGAAATTTTCTAAGATATGCATTGAGAAAAATGACCATGAAAGGTATGAAAAATATGAAGGAGTTGCCAATGACATAATAAAATCAATTGAAGAATATGGCTGGGATGGAAGCTGGTATAGGAGGGCGTACTTCGATAATGGAATTCCGCTTGGTTCAAGTCAGAATAATGAGTGCAAAATAGATTCTATAGCGCAATCATGGGCTGCAATTTCAGGAGCAGCCAAATGGGATAGAGTGAAAGAAGCACTTGATGCACTTGAAAATTACTTGATTGACTACGACAATGCCATAATTAAGCTTCTGTCGCCGCCATTCGATAAAGGAGATTTGAATCCTGGCTATATAAAAGGGTATGTGCCTGGTGTAAGGGAAAATGGCGGTCAGTACACCCACGCTGCAATATGGGCTATAATGGCCTATGCAATGATTGGCGATGGTGACAAGGCTTATAGGCTTTACTCTATGATAAATCCTATAAACCATTCAAGGACGCCTATAGAAAACTCCAGGTACAAAGTAGAGCCTTATGTTATGGCAGCCGATGTATATGCCGTAGAGCCAAACACAGGCAGGGGAGGTTGGACGTGGTATACAGGTTCCTCCGGATGGATGTACAGAGTTGGCATTCAGCATATTTTAGGGTTTGAGAAAGAAGGTGACACGATTGTCATCAATCCATGTATTCCAAAAGATTGGGCAAAGTATAAAATAGAGTACACGTACAAGAACGGCACGAAGTATGTAATCGAGGTAGAAAATCCTGAAATGGTAAACAGAGGTGTCCGTGAAATTTCTGTAGATGGGAATACAATTGATGACAATAGAATCACTTTAAAAGATGACGGGCAGGTACATCGTGTTTTCGTGGTTATGGGTTCGAAAGTGCCTGTAAAAGCATAAAAATCAGCAGATGAAACATATCTGCTGATTTTTCGTTGATTTAATAAAGGCGATTGACTTTTTGTGACACTTGTTATATTATATATATAACAGATATTACAGTGGAGGTGAAGGTAAACATTGCTGTTAAAGATAGAATTTGAGTCAGATGTTCCCATATACACGCAAATAAAAAATCAAATAATAGAAGGAATAGCTTTAGGATTGCTTAAAGAGGGGGATGAGATGCCATCAATACGGCAATTGGCAAGTGACTTTGGCATAAATCTTCATACGGTGAAAAAGGCTTACGATCTTTTGAAAGACGAAGGATTTCTAAACGTTCATAGAAGGAAAGGCTATGTCGTAACTAAAAATGCTTTTGCCGATGATAATTTTATAGAGAAATTGGAGAAAGATCTTCAGCCAATATTGGCAAATGCGTATTCCAGAGGGATGATGCAAGATGAAATATTGAAGATATGTGAAAATATACTGCATAAATTTAAAAACAAAGAATAGGAGGTCTTTTAAGTGAAGGGATTGTATTTTATCAATCTTTTGATGCCATATTTCATATTAATCATAATAGGTGTTATTACGCCATTCATTACACGCAAGACTATTGTATTTGGTGTCCATGTTCCTAAAGATTTTTTAAATGATAAAGAACTTCAGAGGATTAAAACTTCTTATATAATAAATTTTTTGACTATAAGCTTAGTTTTTTTGATTCTTGTCGTCATCAGAATGAAAAATATAAGTTTTGCCGTTGGTGGCGTTTTTGTTGAGGTAATCATAATGCTTGCAATGTATATGAAAGCTCACCATGAAGTGGCTGCATTGAAATCAAGAAAAGAGTGGAGCAAAGGGAAAAAAGAAGTAGCAGTTGTAGACATAGACTTCAGAAAGGAAAAGATAGTTGTATCGTCTTTATGGTTTTTATTGCCTGCGGCAATAGTAATTTTGACATTAGTTGTAGGCATTTATATGTATCCAAAGATACCGCAAAGAATACCTATGCATTTCAATTTTCGAGGTGAGGCTGATTCATTCGCAGACAAGTCAATTTTGTCAGTATTTTCAGTATGCATAGTACAGACAGTTATGACAGCTTTGATGTTTTTTGCATACAAGATGATTGAATTAGCTAAACAGCAGATAGATCCTTCAGATCCAGAGATTTCGAAGGAAAAAAACTTAAGGTTTAGGAGAATATGGTCAGGCTTTATCGTGCTTACATCTATCTTAATTAACGCTATGTTGATGGTAACGGCATTTATTATGTACGGAGTAGGTAAGGGTTGGCAAAATATTATGGCTGTGTTTTCACTGGTACTGTCATTGATCATATTGATTATTGTGATAGCCTTATCTATAAAGACGGGTCAGGGAGGTGAAAGGATAAAAATAGGCAAAGAAAATGATAAGCTGACATCAGTTGACAGAGATGATGATAAATATTGGAAGGGAGGACTCATTTACTACAATCCTGATGATCCAGCGTTGTTTGTAGAAAAACGATTTGGCGTAGGCTGGACTTTCAATTTTGCAAGGCCGACAGCGTGGCTATTTGTATTGGCAGTTATATTGATAATTTCAGTGATAGCATTAATAAAATGATTAGAAAGGATGAAAAAGTATGGTCAATGATATAAAGATTTACTTTATCATTATTTCAGTGGCAATATCCATTTTGACGCCTGTAATTTTAATCATTTACTGCTATAAAAGGTTTAGGATTTCATTTAAAGTTCTTGCAACAGGTGTATTGATTTTCGTTGTTTTCGCTTTAATTTTAGAGTCATTGCTTCACCAATTTGTATTTAAATACACTGATATTTTAAAATACCCATATGTTTATGCAATATACGGTGCGTGTGCTGCGGCTGTGTTTGAGGAATTTGGAAGACTTATAGGTTTTAAAATACTACTAAAAAAATATCGCGAATGGAAAGATGGCTTAAGTTATGGATTAGGACACGGTGGTGCAGAAGCAGTCATTATTGGCGGCATTAGTAACATAAATAATTTGGTGTATTCATACATGATAAAATCAGGCTCATTAGATGCTTTAAAGGCAAAACTGCCTGCTGCAGCAGTCCAACAAATAAAAAGCTCTATTATCAATACACCGTCATATATGTTTTTGTTAAGCGGTTTTGAAAGGTTGTTTGCTTTTACAATACAAATAGCGCTTTCGATATTAGTATTTTATAGCATAAAGAATGGTAAAATTAGGTATTTTGTTTATGCGCTGCTACTTCATTTTACAACAGATATATTTGCTGCATTATATCAAGCTAAAGTTATAAAGAGCATTTTTGTCGTGGAAGCAATTGTCTTTGTAATAGCTCTATTTTCGTTAATATTTGTTCTTAATTCTAAAAAGATTAGTGGAGAAGCATCATAAAAAGTTATGATTTACAATTTGTTCCATATGAAACAATTAAAAATTAATGTAAAATTTATATTTTAGCGCTTGAAATTGAAAATTAATTGGGTAATATTAGAATTGAAGATGATTTTTAGAAAGGAGATGCAATAGTATGGATGCATCGGTAATCTCAATTTTAAGCACTGTCTTTATTGGTGTTTTTGCTATTGAAGGTATTTGGTGGATTGTATGGATGGCAATAGCAGCATCAAGAAAGATCATGGCAAATTTCTACTTCATGCTGGTGACGTTTGTAATTTGGTGTGGCCTGGATATATATGCGGTAATAAATATGAACGTCAATTTTGCAGTGATTGGCATTGTATTAGTCATCATACCGTTTATAATACTGCCTGGCATGGTGAAAATAATTACGGAGTACCAAAGGGGAGTCCTGTTTCGATTTGGAAAATTGTCTGGACTCTTAGGACCTGGATTTAATGTTATATTTCCATTTGGGATAGATAGAGTAATAAAAGTAGATTTAAGGACTTTTACAATCGATGTTGCAAAGCAGGAAGTCATTACAAAAGACAATGTTCCTGTAAATGTTGATGCTGTTGTTTACTTTAATGTGTTTGATCCTATATTAGCTATCACGAAAGTTGCAAATTACACTCAAAGCACCACACTCCTTGGGCAAACAATATTGCGCTCAATACTTGGTCAGCATGAACTTGATGAAATGCTGGCAAAGAGAGCAGAGCTTAACGAAAAGCTTAGAGAATTGTTGGATGAAGCTACGGATCCTTGGGGAATCAAGGTTACGGCAGTTGAAATAAAGAGCATTGAACTTCCTGACACGATGAAAAGAGCTATGGCAAAACAGGCGGAGGCAGAAAGGGAGAGACGGGCGAAAGTCATTTTTGCGGATGGCGAGTTTCAAGCATCTCAAAAACTTAAAGAAGCTGCCGCCGTCATATCCACAGAACCTGCGGCATTGCAGTTGAGATACCTTCAGACACTTCCTGAAATAGCTGCTGAAAAAAATTCTACTATATTGTTCCCTATACCAATAGAGCTTTTTAACGTTTTTACGAAACTTGTTGAGGATAAGAAAGAAAAGCAATAAATATGATGATAAAGTGGAATCTCGAGAGAGGTTCTGCTTTGTTTATTTATTAAAGCATATAATATTATTGGAACTAATTTAGTGAAATGAAGGGATGTTATGGTCATTAACGTTATGACATACAATATTCATGGTGGAAAGGATATAGAAGGAAATTTGACATTGTACGGGATTTCTAATTTGATAAAAGAAGCAGGTGCTGACATTATCGGTTTGCAGGAGATTGATGTGTTTTTAAAGCGTTCATATTTTTTAAATGAGATTAAGTACCTGGCAAGCAGGCTTAAGATGCATTATGCTTTTGGGCCGAATTTAAGAATGGGGTTTGGATCGTTTGGCAATGGAATACTTTCCAGGTACCCTATTGTAAAGAAAAAGAATTATCACATCCACTCAGTAGGTGAAAGAAGGGGTTTATTGACAGCGCTGATACAGCTAAACGAAAACAAAAAAATATGGTTTTTGACTACTCATTTAGGACTTAATCGTAAAGAGAGGCTGAAGCAATCACAGGAAATATTGAAGATCGTTTCGAACTTGGAATATCCGGTGATTATGACTGGGGATTTTAATGAGACACCTGAAGAAGAAGCTTATTCCACCATAAGCAGAGTGCTTAAAGATGCTGCAAATGCTCAAAATTCCGTTTTTCACACTTATGTAGATGGTTGTGAAAATGTCAGAATAGACTATATAATGCATTCGAAAGGTGTGTGGGCTGAATCGATAAAGGCCATTGACTCTACTTTATCAGATCATTTGCCGGTAGTAGCTTCTTTAAGGTGTGATTTTTAAAAATGTACTTGACACATAGACAAAAATAAATTATTATTTAAATAACAAGTTATTACTTTATCACTTTACAAAGATAAAGTAAAGTAATAGAAGAGGTGCTTTGATGAAGAATCTACCTGATGGAGTACAGGATTTTTTGCCTGATGAGTTGAGGTTCAAGCGAAACATAGAAAATATATTGAGGAATACATTTGAATTATCGGGATATGAAGAGATAATGCCGCCTACATTTGAGTATCTTGACAACTTTGCTACGACTTCAGGAATTTTTTTCGACGAAAACAATATTTACAGGTTTTTTGATAAAAGAGGAGATCTACTGGCATTAAGGCCTGATGTTACGACACAAGTGGCGAGAATAGCATCTACAAAATACCATGAATATCCGCTTAAATTTTCTTACATCGCTAATGTTTTTAGATATGATAATCCACAAGTAGGTAAAATGAGGGAATTTACACAGGCAGGAATAGAGCTTATAGGTAAAAATCATGAGTATTCTGACGCAGAGTGCATATCTGTTGCGATTGAGGCTCTTAAAAATATTGGGATAAAAGATTTTAAAGTAGATATTGGTCAAGCAGAATTTTTTAAGTCGATACTTTTTGAGTTGAAGCTAACTAAGGAAGAAGAAGACATTCTAAAAGGACTTCTTAAAGACAAGAATCAGTCAGAGATCGAATATTTTTTAAAATACAACAACATTACAGGGCGTAACTATGAATTGGTAGCTAATTTGCCACTTTTCTTTGGTGGTATAGATGTTATAGAAGATGCTAAAGGCGTATATGAATTTGAAAGCGCCATGAAAGCTCTAAACTATCTTGAGAGAGTTTACGACATTTTAAAAGATTTTGGCATGGATAGCTATATTACGTTTGATTTAGGCATGGTTCAAAGTATCGATTATTACACAGGACTAATATTTAGAGTGTTTGTAAAAGACCTTGGTTATGCAATTTGTGCAGGTGGCAGGTATGACAACTTGTTGAAAAATTACGGTAAAGACTTACCAGCTACTGGTTTTGCCATAAGCGTTGAAAGAGCCATGTTAGCGGTTCAAAGCCAAAGCGGCATAACCACTAAAAAGCCTAAGAGGGTGGCAGTGGTTTTTGATGAAAGAAACAGAAAAGTTGCATACGACATTGCGGTGAGATTGAGAAGGCAAGGGAATATAGCTGAACTTGTAAATATGGATAACAGTGAATATGCGAATAGGAAGAAGTTTGATGAGATTATCAAGGCAGGTGTGTAAGATGGATAGCATAACAGTAGCGCTGCCTAAAGGGAGATTGGCAGAAAAGTCTTTTGAAGTATTTGCATCATGTGGCATAACTACAAACATTCAAAATGAGATGTCGAGAAAACTATTTATATACGATCATGAAAATAATCTCAATTTTATACTTGTAAAGCCATCTGATGTGCCTACTTATGTAGAGCATGGTGCTGCAGATTTGGGTGTTTGCGGAAAAGATGTGCTTTTGGAATTGAAAAGAGACTGTTACGAGGTTCTTGATTTAGGATTTGGCAGATGTAAAATGGTCGTTGCAGGCCCTTTGAATAAGAAAGATAATTTTTTAAGCAATAAGAGGGTTGCGACGAAATTCCCAGCTATAGCTGAAGAATTTTACAAAAAAAAAGGAGAAAATGTGGAAATCATAAAATTAAATGGTTCTGTAGAATTGGCGCCATTAGTAGGACTGTCTGAAGTCATAGTGGATATTGTAGAGACTGGTACAACCCTTAAAGAAAATGGCCTTACAGTGTATGAAGAGATATTTTCTTCCAGTGCGAGGCTTATCGTAAATAAAGCCAGCATGAAGACAAAAAGTGATAGGGTAAAGGAAATAATATACAAATTAAAAAGCGCCATATAAATATATGTTTAGGTTTAGTATTGATTTGAAGGAGCTGGTGATAGTGATAGAAATTTACGATTTTAGAAGCTCAATTGATTACAGAGTCATAGAAAAGTTGACTAATAGATCAAAATTAGAAGATAAAAGTATGGAGGACATAGTCTATGAAATAATTCAAAATGTAAAGATGAAGACAGATAAAGCTTTGTTTGACTACACACTGAAATACGATGGCGTTGAAATAGATGAGAGCACAATAATGGTATCACAAGAAGAAATAGATGATGCATACAGCAAAGTAGATGGCGATTTTTTATCGTCTTTGAGGAAAGCCATAAAAAATATTGAAGATTATCACCAAAATCAAAAGCAAAAGACGTGGATGGATTTTAAAGATGGTGTAGTGTATGGACAGAAGATCAGACCTTTAGAAAGGGTAGGTATTTACGTACCTGGTGGAACTGCTTCTTATCCATCATCTGTCATTATGAACAGCATTCCAGCAAAAGTTGCTGGAGTTGAGGAGATTATCATGGTTACACCCATAAAGGTGGGGATAAGTCCGTTTGTGTTGGTTGCTGCTAATGAAGTAGGAATTAAAAAAATATATAAAATAGGTGGAGCTCAGGCAATTGCGGCATTGGCCTTTGGAACAGAATCTGTGCCAAGGGTGGATAAAATAGTCGGACCAGGAAATATATTTGTTGCAATGGCTAAAAAAGCTGTTTATGGATTTGTAGACATCGATATGGTGGCAGGACCAAGCGAAGTTTTAATAGTGGCTGATGAAAGTGGCAATCCCTCCTATCTTGCGGCAGATCTTTTGTCGCAAGCAGAGCACGATGTTATGGCATCTGCGGTTTTAATCACTACTTCGATTGAGGTTGCAGAGAGTGTAAAGATGGAGATAAAAAGGCAAATTCAGTATCTTGAAAGAAAGGAAATAATAGAAAAATCAATAAATGATTATGGAGCCATAATCGTCGTTGATGACTTAGATGTGGCTTTAAGCATAGCAAATGAAATAGCACCTGAGCACTTAGAACTTGTTTTAGAAAATTCATTTGAGATGATAGGAAAAGTAAAAAATGCAGGTGCGGTTTTCTTAGGAGAAAATTCGCCAGAGCCTTTAGGAGACTATATGGCAGGTCCTAACCATGTGCTTCCTACCAGTGGAACATCGAAGTTTTTTTCGCCGCTTTCCGTTGATGATTTCATTAAAAAGATGAGCATCCTCTACTATGACAGAAAATCGCTGATGAAAGTAGCAGATGACATAGTAAGGCTTGCAGAATCAGAAGGGCTTACTGCCCATGCTAATTCCATAAAAGTGAGGTACAGATAATGATATACGATTTGATTAGGGATGAGATAAAGGGTTTTAAGAATTATGATGTCCCCACAATAGAATGTATGTATAAAATGGACGCAAATGAGACCCCTTTTGGCCTTCCTGAAGCTACTATGAATAATCTTCAGGAAATAGTAAAAAGTGCGAATGTCAATAGGTATCCGGACCCTGTAAGCTTAAAATTGAGAGATAAATTAGCGGAATACTGTGGCACAACCAGAGAAAATATCTTTGTAGGGAATGGTTCTGATGAGATAATTCATATATTGATGAATGCTTTTGTCTCAAAGAATGATTGTGTCGTATACCCCGTACCGTCTTTCAGCATGTACAAAGTGTATTCTCAAATAGCTGGTGCAAAAAATGTAGAAGTGGCCTTGAAAGATGATTACAGTTACAATGTCGATGAAATCATAAATACAATAAACATATTTAATCCTAAAATGGTCATTTTATGCAATCCCAACAATCCAACAGGTACTACGTTGGATAGAGATGACATAGTAAAAATACTGAAGGTTAACGATGGAATTACGGTTGTTGATGAGGCTTACTATGAATTTTATGGAGATACAGTAGTTGATTTGATTGGAAAATTTGAAAGGCTTATTGTATTAAGGACCCTTTCAAAGGCGTATGGCCTTGCAGGATTGAGAGTTGGATATGCAGTATCAAACTCTGATGTGATTAGCTGCCTTAATATGGTTAAATCACCTTACAATGTAAACAGCATATCGCAAGCAATTGCATTAAGTGTTTTAGAAGAAGGACGAGTTGACGAAAAAGTTGATTACATCAAAAATGAAAGAAAATTTTTACAAGATGGATTAAAGGAAATAGGCAAATTAAAAGTGTATGATTCTAAGGCTAATTTTCTGCTGATAGAATTTGATGATGCCTACTATGTGTACAATAAACTATTAGAAAAGGGCGTACTTGTGAGAAATTTCTCAGGAGACAAAATCCTCTCTAATGCACTTCGCGTGACGATTGGAACGAGAGAGGCAAATAGTTATTTTTTAAAATGTCTTAAGGAGATATTAGTATGAGAGAAGCGGAAATTAGAAGAAAGACAAATGAGACAGATGTATATGTGAAGATAAACATTGATGGGAAAGGAAATTCGTCAATTGATACTGGAATAGGCTTTTTAGATCATATGTTAACTCTTTTTTCGAAACACGGTCTTTTTGACTTGCAAGTGGTTGCAAAAGGCGATTTGCACGTTGATACGCATCATACTGTTGAAGATGTAGGCATAACCTTGGGACAGGCTTTCTTAAAGGCTTTGGGCGACAAGATGTCGATTAAGCGTTACGGTGTTTCATATGTCCCAATGGACGAGGCACTTTTAAGAACGGTGATTGACATAAGCGGAAGGCCATATCTTTATTACAAATTGAGGCTTGGCTCAACATTGCTTGGGAACTTTGAAACGGAAACTGTAGAAGATTTTTTTAGAGCATTTGCGTTTAATTCTTTGATTACGCTTCATGTAGAAATGCTGCATGGTAGAAACACACATCACATAATAGAGGGTGCTTTTAAATCGTTAGGACGTGCATTAGATGAAGCGACAAAAATAGATGACAGAGTAGATGGAGTACCATCAACGAAAGGTTCATTATGATTAAGGCGGTGTTTAAATGATAGGCATTGTAGATTATGGAATGGGTAACTTAAGAAGCGTAGAAAAAGCATTCCAATATATTGGACATGACGCAAAAATCATCGATGATATAAAAGAAATTAAAGATGCTGCAGCGCTGGTATTGCCTGGAGTAGGAGCTTTTCCAGACGCTATGGAGATATTGAATAAAAGAGGAATTTCAAATGCCATCAAAGAAGAAGTGGAAAAGGGAAAGATGCTATTAGGTATATGCCTTGGCATGCAGCTTTTGTTTGATAGAAGCTTTGAGGTTAGGGAGACTGAAGGATTGCACATATTGAAAGGCGAAATATCTGAGATTAAGACAGATTTAAAAGTTCCACATATAGGCTGGAATTCTCTTATCATAAAAAAGGATAATCAACTTTTAAATGGGGTAAGGGATGGAGACAGCGTATATTTTGTCCATTCGTATTATCTTTCAAATGGAGATTTAGGTGATATATGCGCTACAGTTGATTATGGGATTTCAATACCTGCCGTTGTATGTAAAGACAATGTATTTTCTTGCCAATTTCATCCTGAAAAAAGCGGCGATGTTGGGCTTAAGATATTAAGGAATTTTGCAGAGATGATATGATTTTGGTTTTTGGAGGGATTTGATGCTTATTATACCTGCTATAGATATAATAGATGGTAAATGTGTAAGGCTTACAATGGGCGATTATGAGACAAGCACAGTGTACTATGAAAAACCTGATGATGCGGCGAAGGCTTGGAGAGATCATGGCGCTAAAAGAATTCACATTGTCGATTTAGAAGGAGCAAAAGAAGGACGCCTTGTGAATTTGCGTTCTATTGAAAAAATAAGAAAAGCATTTGACAAAGAGATAGAAGTCGGTGGCGGAATAAGAAACATTGAAACTGTTTCAGAGCTTTTTAATTTAGGTGTTGATTACATTATTTTAGGCAGTGTAGCAGTACACGATAGGCGACTATTATTAGAGATCACTGAAAAATATAAAGATAAAATTATCGTGGGAATTGATGCAAAAGACGGATATGTCGCTACGAAAGGATGGCTTGAAAAAAGCCACATAAAAGATGATGTACTTGCAAAAGAGATTAAAGATATAGGTCTTAGTACGGTCATATACACAGACATTAAAAAGGATGGAATGATGGAAGGCCCTAATTTTGACGCAATAAAAAATATCGTTAATAGTCAGTTGAATGTCATTGCTTCTGGAGGAATTGCCACATTGGATGACATACGGAGATTAAAAGACATTGGAGTATTTGGAGCTATAATAGGCAAAGCTCTTTACACAGGCAGAATAAGTTTAAAGGACGCATTGGAGGTCGTACAATGATTTCAAAGAGGATTATACCTTGTCTTGATGTAAAAGATGGACGAGTTGTAAAAGGTGTGAATTTTGTAAATTTGAAAGATGCCGGAGATCCTGTAGACATAGCAGATGAATACAATAAGGCTGGTGCTGATGAGATAGTCTTTTTAGATATTACAGCGTCTTATGAAAAACGGGATATAATGATAGATGTTGTTAGGAGAACGTCAGAGAAAGTATTTATACCCCTTACTGTAGGTGGAGGAATAAGGACTGTAGATGATTTCAGGCGGATACTGAAGGCAGGCGCTGATAAAATATCAATCAATTCCGAAGCAGTTAAGAATCCAGATCTTATAAAAGATGCCGCAAAGAAGTTTGGCAGCCAATGCGTCGTTGTTGCAATAGATGCCAAAAGAAAGAATGATGGCAAAGGCTTTGATGTGTATATAAATGGAGGTCGTGTTAATACAGGATACGATGTATTAGAATGGGCAAAAAAGGTAGAAAACTTAGGCGCTGGTGAGATTTTGCTTACAAGCATGGATGCAGATGGGACAAAAAATGGATATGATATTGAATTGACGAGAATGGTGGCTGAAAATGTAAGAATACCTGTTATAGCATCAGGCGGTGCAGGCTGCAAAGAACACTTTAAAGAGGTTTTTTTGGAGGCAAAAGCAGATGCAGCATTGGCAGCTTCCCTATTTCACTATGGAGAGCTTGAGATAATTAAGCTTAAAAATTATCTTAAAGATAACAATATACCAGTCAGGATGATTTGATGGAAAGGATCGTGTTTATGTACATTGATGAATTGAAATTTGATGAAAACGGGTTGATACCTGCTATTGTTCAAGATTACAAGACAAAGGAAGTCCTTATGATGGCTTACATGAACAGAGAAAGCCTTGAGAAAAGTTTAGAAACTAAGGAGACGTATTTTTTCTCAAGAAGCAGGCAGTGCTTATGGCATAAAGGCGAGACATCTGGCAACATTCAACACATTAAATCTATCAAATACGACTGCGATGGTGATACGATCCTTATAGAGGTTGAAGCGGATGGACCTGCTTGTCATACAGGCAATAGAAGCTGCTTTTACAGAAGCATTTTAAATCTTTCGGATGATGAAAGTGAATCGATTTTAGATAATCTCTACAGAAGGATCGAAGGTAGAAAAGAAAATCCTGTAGAAGGGTCTTACACAAATTACCTTTTTTCAAAAGGATTGAATAAAATTTTGAAAAAGATAGGGGAAGAAAACACTGAAATATTGATCGCATCAAAAGAAGGTGACAAGGAAGAAATAATATATGAAATAGCTGATTATATTTATCACTTGTTGGTTTTGATGGTAGAAAAAGAAATAGGTCTTAAAGATGTGTATGATGAACTTTCAAGAAGGTATTACAAAACAAATGAATTTCAAGAACAACACAAAATGAGAAAAGAGACAAAATAAAGATGCATCGCAAACTTCCATTAAGTAGTTTGCGATGCATCTTTATTTTCGATTTTGTAGACGTTCCAAGGAATCTTGTCTATCAATTTGTTTTTGTATATTGAATCAGCTCCCATAAATATATAATTCAAATTTTGCGTATTTGGAATGTCAATCTTAATCCAGACTACATTTTTGTTAAAGACTGGATTTGAAATTGGGACATTGTAGATGGAGTTTTTAGCCTTTCTGTACTCGTAAAGTTTTCCGCCTATCAATCCTATATCTATTCTTTTTATATCACCGTTGTAAAATAGCCTCATTTCCAAATGATAAGCTACTTTTTTTGATATAGGTGCCAATGATTTCATTCCTACGTAAAGCTCATTTCCTTTGTAGCAAAATGATGCCATCTCAGTGAGGTCTGCGCTTCTGTATATCTCTTGATTTAATACGCCTCCTGCAGGAACTTTAAACAATGTGTACGGCATTTTCGGCTGATTTAAGTTTGGAAGCGTGCTGACATCCTTTATATCTATTACAGGTTTCGTGCCAAAAAGCTCGTTTTGCCTTACAAATCCCATTAAAAATGGTTCCATCACAGCGATTTGAGATTTGTATTTCTTAAGTGCAACTTCCTTCTTCTGGATTTCGCTCGGCGTCAATTTAAACACCTGCCATTTTGTATTGCTGTCAGCCATATCAACAGGTGGAAGAAGCGGTCTGTTTGGCTCTAAAAGCCATGGGACAGGCCATTGTGGATGATGAATCAAAAACATATGCTCTCGTACATTTAAGTTCATGGCTACGATGGCATATCTTACAAAATTGCTTACAGCCCAATGATCAGGGTGTACGTCATCTGCCATTGGATAATAAATATCTGTAGGATTGAAAGATTTTATAATTTCTTGTATACAATTTTCAAGATTGTTTCCTGTATATGCTATGCCAGGTTTATACACATTTTTATAGGGGGAAAATGCGGATTTTGTTCCGCCACTGATTCTGGGAATGTTATTGTCCCAAAAATCGCTCCATAAAAAACGAGTGCTACCATCAGCAAAACCCAAAAATACTACATCATTTTTTGGAAGACCAAGTTCTGCCATTGCAGCTATGCTTTCACTCTGTCTTTGAAGGCCAAGCTTATAAAAATCTGATGGCGTAGGATTTACATGACCGGTAAGTACGGCAGCAGCCTTTTTGTAGCTATCTCCATTTGTAACTATGACTACTTTTACCGGAATGTTTTGGCTTATTGCTCGCTGTATGACTCCTGCCATCCCTAAAGATTCATCGTCAGGGTGTGGTACAATAACAAGTATCCGTTGCCCAGGATTTTTAAATTCCGGCTCCGGCTTTTTTTCCGTAAGATTTGCGAAGGTGGTCTTTAAATTCATAACATATGATACCAATAGCAATAATACAATTATAGTAATTATTAAATATTTCTTCACCTTCATCGTTTCACACCTCCAATTATGTCATAATTGTAGCATATATTTATTAATAATTTGTTAAAAAATTGAGATTTTATGTGAAAAATTTTTTGTAATGTATAACCATAAGCGTAAAATATTATTTGAAAGAAAATTTTTAGGAGGCATTGGCATGATAGTTGATTTTCATTGTGACACGCTGTACTTGGCTGAAAAATACGGAAGAGATATGACGATAAAAAATACTGATGGGCATGTTGACTTAGTCAGATTAGAAGAAGGATTGGTACATCTTCAAGTATTTGCCACTTTTGTTGAACCAGAATTTATGAAAAAAGATGCTGCAGCAAAAACGTTAAAGATGATCGATAAACTGTATCAAGCCATAGAAAAAAGCGACAGAATCAAATTAATTTTAAGTGGTGATGATATTGACGAAGCAAAAAATAAAAACAAATTAGGCGCATTATTGTCAATAGAAGGCGGTGAAGCAATAGAAAGCGATTTGTCTCTCTTAAGAATGTTTTATAGACTGGGTGTGAGAGCTATGACGCTTACTTGGAGCCTAAGAAATGACATAGGTGATGGCGTATTAGGATGCAAAGATTGCGGCATTACGCAATTCGGTAAAAGTGTCGTAAAAGAAATGAACAGGTTAGGCATGATCGTGGACGTATCACATCTAAATGAAAGAGGATTTTGGGATGTTGTAGATTTGTGTGATAAGCCATTTATAGCGTCCCATTCTGATTGTAAAGCTCTTTGCAATCATCCGAGAAATCTAAGTGATAACCAGATAAAGGCTATTGCTGATAAAAATGGCGTCATAGGAATTAATTTGTGCCCTGATTTTTTGAAAGAAGATGGCAATGCTACAATAGAAGACGTACTTGATCATGTGGAATATATTGCGGAATTAATAGGTGCAGAGTATGTTGGATTTGGCTCAGACTTTGATGGCATAGAAAAAACACCTGTTGGGCTTCATGATGTATCGTGCTTTCCCAAGGTACTTGAAGGACTCAAAAAAAGAGGCTTTAACGATGACGAAATAGATTTAATATCACACGGCAATTTCGAAAGAATAATAAAAGAAATCTTACATTGATTATTTTTACAATAAAAAATAGCCCCGATGATTTAATTGGGGCTTGCATATGTTAAAGGGGGAGTCATTGTTTTGACCAAGAATACATTATACATATAATTCAAATAAAAATCAAGAGGTTATTAAAAAATTATTTGATAAATAAATTTTCAGAAGATTATATTTTAGTGTCAACTTTTATACTTTTTTGTTGAACAATTTAGCTTCAGTAATTATAATAAAAATATAGCACTTTATTGCTGTATAGTGAAAATAAAAATTGGAGGTAAGACAATGAATATCGATATTATAAGAGAAGTAGATCCTGAAGTGGCTGATGCAATTTCTAATGAGATCAAAAGGCAGAAAAATAAAATTGAACTGATCGCATCGGAGAATTTTGTAAGCCCTGCAGTCATGGAAGCGATGGGTTCACCGCTTACAAACAAGTATGCTGAGGGGTATCCTGGAAAGCGGTATTACGGAGGTTGCGAGTACGTGGATGTGGTTGAGGAATTGGCAAGAGAGAGGCTTAAAAAGCTTTTTGGAGCGGAGCATGCAAATGTGCAACCTCATTCAGGCGCTCAAGCCAATATGGCAGCTTATTTTGCATTGATAAATCCAGGTGATACAGTATTGGGCATGAATTTGGCACATGGTGGGCATTTAACGCATGGCAGCAAAGTAAATTTCTCTGGCAAGTTGTATAACATCATACCTTATGGAGTAAGGGAGGATACCGGTTTTATAGACTATGATGAGTTAGAAAGATTGGCAAAAGAGTACAAGCCAAAGCTTATTGTAGCTGGTGCAAGCGCGTATCCCAGGATAATAGATTTCAAGAGATTTAGAGAAATTGCAGATTCAGTTGGAGCATATTTAATGGTAGACATGGCACACATTGCAGGACTTGTAGCGGCGGGACTTCATCCTAATCCTGTAGAGTATTCAGACGTTGTAACATCTACAACACATAAGACTTTAAGAGGTCCAAGAGGCGGCATAATCTTATCTAAAGAGGTTCACGCAAAGGCCATCGATAAATCTGTTTTTCCAGGAGTACAGGGTGGTCCACTGATGCACGTAATCGCTGCAAAAGCGGTATGCTTTAATGAAGCATTAAAGCCAGAATTTAAAGAATATCAAAAGAAGATCGTGAGAAATGCAAAAGCCTTGGCAGATAGCCTTATGGACAGAAAAGTGAACTTAGTTTCAGGTGGTACAGACAATCATTTGATGTTATTGGACTTAAGAGGGACTGGCGTCACAGGCAAGGAATTAGAAAAAAGGCTTGACTATGTAGGAATAACGGCAAATAAAAATGCCATACCAAACGATCCATTAGGTCCTAATGTCACTTCTGGTCTAAGGCTTGGCACACCGGCGGTTACTACGAGAGGCATGAATGAAAGTGACATGGATGTGATTGCTGATATAATCTATAATGTTTTAAAAGATGAAAATTACGTTGATGTAGCTAAAAAGAGAGTAAGTGAACTTCTTGACAAATATCCACTTTATGAATAAGCCTGCAGTTAGGCTTATTTATTTTTACGTGTTTTAGGATTTCTTATGAATGATAGTATCAATGCTATAAGCGGTATGATTATTTGCAGCGGCACATGAATATAAAGCGTCGTCAATTTAAGGCCAATCAGAATGTGAAGTGGGTATGAATCAGCTATTAATATAGATAAGGCGTATACGATAGTGCCCACAGGTATTAGCAAAAATTTATACTCTTTTAAGTTGAAGATCGTCTGTATTGTCTTTATGGCTGCATATGTAAAGACAGTTATTTTTATGACACCTCCTATAACAGTTACTATTGCATAAAATGGGTCAAGATTTCTAAAAGTTCCAAATTTCATTATAAGTGCAAGCTCATAAAATGGGAAATTTGCCCTTGTGGCTTCTGCAACTCCAAGGACTGAAAATATTTCCACTGTGTTTAATGCAAGCCAAAGACCTGTTACTATAACCAATGTAAAGCAGTATTTAGTCAATTTATTTGTGTTAAACTTGAATTCTGGGAACACCATCATAAATGTGATAAGTTCCCCGTATGGAAATGTAAGTATATTTGGGAAAGCAGCTTTTACAACAGGCATAAATCCATTTCCTAGAATGGGGAATATTTTTTTTATAGTTACACAATTTACGCTGAATACGCCAATGAATTGAAAAAATGCCATGATGATAAAAGTAGGCAAAAGGGCGTGTGACGATTTTATCATAACGCTTATGTCGAACATAAGGTAGTAGATGACTACAACTAAAATTGCAATTGAAAAGGCCGATACAGGTGCTTGCTTGTATATGGTGCCTATATTAAGCTCGGCAAAATCTCTTGTGACGCGGGCAGCTATGTACAAGAAGTAAAAGGCGTAAATGGCAGAAAGAACTTTGCCAAATGCCTTTCCAAATGCGGTTTCCAAAATTTGAGGAAGATTTCCATCGTGCATTTTATAAAGGGTTACGTATAAGTAGACCAGTGGCAGTGCAGCGACAGTTGCCAGCAATATGGATATCCATGCGTCTTGCTTTGCAGATGCGCCTAATACAAATAATACAGCACTTCCTAATTCAAATACCAGCATTGCAGAAAAAAGTTCCTTGTACGTTATTTTATTCATTAGTTTCACATCCTAATCTGATATTCTTGCTATTATGTTGTGAACAATTTTGTATTTTTACTCACTTAGTACCATTTTCAAACATAATTTCTATAAAATAAAACAGGTATTTTATTATAGGTATTACCAGCAATGTTGAAACAATGTTAAAAAACATATGGCTATTTGAAATTTGCAAAGATACATTGCCTGGAGTAATAAATTTCAAAAATTTATAGTAATAGTGTGTCAAAGGGAGAAACACGATTGTTCCTATTAGATTAAAAAGCACGTTAAAAATGGCTATTTTCTTTCCTTCTTTGTTTGTGGCTATGCTCATCAATAAAGCTTCAGAACACGTACCTATATTAAGTCCATACACGATGTAGATGGCATTGTACACAGGCATTATTTTAACATTTGCAAGAACTTGAAGCATTGCGATGCAAAATGTGCTGGACTGCATGATAAGTGCCATGATAATTCCAGTTATTATGCCATAAAATGGGTTTTCTGTCATGGCGACAAAATTCTTTATGGCAGAAAAATTTCTAAGTGGTGAAACGGCTATATCGATTATTTTTAGCCCTGCAAAGATAATTCCAAAGCCTAAAAGTATATTGCCTATGAACTTAAGGGTCTTTTGTTTTTGAAATCTGAAAATGGAGCCTAAAAATATCAAGTAAGGTACAGCACTATAAAGGTCAAATGCGTAAAGTTGAACGGCAATTGTTGTTCCGATATTTGCTCCCATTATTATGCCTGCTGCGCTGTACAAGTTTAAAAGTCCCGCATCAGCCATACTGACAGATACTATTGTAATCATGCTGCTGCTTTGCATCATTATAGCCAGAATGAATCCAATAAATATTGATAAATATATATTCCCTGTGTATTTTTCAATAAGTGTCTTAACTCTGTGCTTTGAAATGATTTTTAACGATGAAGTTAAAAATAAAAGTCCAAGGAGAAAAATTGCGATGCCTAAAACTATAAAAAAGATCGTATTTACCATTTCGACCTCCAGCGTTTTTTTAATACATATTTACTTTGATTTTGAAATATTACTACTAAATATGACTTTGTATAAAATGAATTTTTTTCTGGATACTAATTAGTAGTAATAATCATAGAAGGTGATGATATGAAAGCGATAATCATGGCTGGTGGTGAGGGTAGCAGGTTAAGGCCATTGACATGTGGAATTCCTAAGCCTATGGTACCTATGGCCGGGAAGCCAGCTATTTGGCATATTATAAACCATGTTCAAAAGCATGGCATAAATGATGTGGGTGTAACCCTTTTTTATTTGCCTCACAAGATAAAAGATTATTTGTATGAACAATACGGTGACTTGATAAAGTACTATATAGAAGATAAACCTCTTGGGACTGCAGGCAGCGTAAAAAATGCTGCTGAATTTCTTGATGATACATTTGTGGTAATAAGCGGCGATGTGATAACAGATATAGATCTAAAAAAAGCTTATGAATTTCACAAAAACAAAGGTTCGAAAGTGACATTGGTGCTTACAAAAGTAGATATTCCATTGGAATATGGCGTTGTAATAACAGATAATGAGGGAAAAATCGTGAAGTTTTTAGAAAAACCATCATGGGGAGAGGTGTTTAGCGATACTGTAAATACAGGTATTTACATCATAGAGCCTGAGATTCTAAATTTCATACCTGAAAACAGGCAATTTGACTTTAGCAAGGATTTGTTTCCAATGCTGCTTGAAAAAAATGTTCCTGTGTACGGATACATCAGCAACGATTACTGGTGCGACATAGGGAATGGGGTTCAATACCTTAAAAGCCACAATGATCTCCTAAGTGGGAATATCGATCTTGGATTTAAAGATAAGATAATCAAAGATGGGATGATTTTTGGTAAAAATGTGTTTGTATCTCAGAGTGCCAAGCTTGTTCCGCCTTTAATAATAGGCGACAGTGTTATTATAGATGATGGTGCAGTAATTGGGCCAAATGTAATAATTGGAAGTGGAAGCTATGTAGGACCTATGTCAACATTAAAAAACAGCGTACTTTGGGACAATGTAAAGATTGGCAGAAACAACGAAATCAGAGGAACTGTATTTTGCAGTGGAGCAATTACCGAAAATAACGTCAGGACTTTTGATAATTCAATAATAGGTGAAAAATCTAAGCTTCAATCGTTTTGTGAGATTAAACCAAACACGAAAATATGGCCCAATAGAATTATATCAACAGGGAATATAGTGGAAAGAGATGTTGTGTGGGGAAATAATGATGAAGCATCATTGTTTGGAGATAGAGGGATAAAGGGGAACTTGTATGATAATCTTGTGCCTGACAATTTGGTAAGATTAGGTGAAGTAATAGGCAGCGTATTTGATGGAGATATACTTGTGGGATGTGTGGATGATTCTTATGCAAGATTGGCTTTAAATCTTTTAAAAGATGGGATAATATCAGCGGGAAGAAAGGTGTACAATGCTCATTCTACCATATTGCCTGCCATGAGGTATTCTATCAAAAAAAATGGATATAAAGCAGGCGTATTTGTAAAAAAATTAGATAAAAAAGCGGTAAATATTATTTTAATAGATGAGAATGGGTGTGATGTTGACAGAAATGTAGAAAAAAAGGTATTGAATAAATACAAGATTAACGATTATAGTATAGCCTATGTTATAAATGACGAAGTTATAGTAGATGTAAACAAGGAGTACGCTGAAAGTTTATCTTTAAATGGCGATTCATTTGAAAATTTAAATGTAAATTTTATTGGTCAGGCCACAAAAAGTTTATTAAGTGTGTTGAATCAAAATCGCGGTTATGAAAAAGCTGTGGCAAATTACGATATAAGCATTAAGATTTCAGATGATGGGGAAAATGTTGAAATTTATGATGATGAAGGACATTTGCTTGATGAAGATGAATTGGATTATTTGAGGATACTTGTCGGCAAGGAAAATGGGAAAAGTAAGTTTATAATACCATTCAATAGCTCTCAGTTTTTAAGTGAAATGTCGAAAGAGCTTGGCATCGAGACGAAGTTTAGTAAAATCTCTCAGAGCGAAAAGATGAAAAGAATGTTTGAGATTGAAAGCAATAATGGTGATGAGAATTCTCAGTTTAACCTTAGTTTTGACGGCATAAATTTTACATTGAGATTAGTTGAATATTTAAGCAAAAACAAGCTTAAATTGTCTGATTTAAAGAAGTCTATACCACAGAGGGTGAAACTAAATAAAGTGATAAACTGCGATTGGAAGGACAAGGGCTTGATAATAAGAAAGTTTTACGAAAAAAAGGATGAAAAATCGATGTTTTTAGATGGGATAAGATTTAATTATGGCGATGCTTGGGTTTTGTTAGTTCCAGATTCAGAGCTGCCTGCATGCAGAATATATTCAGAGGCTCCCACAAAGGAAAAAGCAGAGTCACTTTTAAACAAGTATGTGGAATGTGTGAATGAAATAATAAAGTCTAAAGACAGTTAATAAAAAATTAATGTCTAAAACATTGCAGATGAACCTAAAAATTGATATAGTTAATATTGTGGAATGATCTGCAATGTTTTTATTTTTGCTTAGAATGGTGATAATATGTCAAACAAATACATATCTGCTTCTGAGATAAATCAATACTTGTATTGCCCATATCAGTGGTACTATGAGAAAAAGTACGGACATAAATATATAAATGAATTGAGAGAAAAAAACGGCATAAGGTATGAAGATAGCAACTTTAAAAAAGGCATTGAGTATCATGAGAAATACTATAGAGATATTGTAAGGTTAAAATACAAGAAAATAGCCATTGCCATATTGATTCTCTTGGCTTTGGTAGCTATTGTAATAGGGTTTTTGAAATGATAGTGTTAAATTTTGTCTTTACACTTTTAATACTTTACGTCATCTTGAAGGAGATTGCAGAAAAAAGACCTCCTTATAAGGAGATGAAAAGGACAATCGGTTTCAAAAGAGGAAAGCTTATATACATAGATAAGCAGGAAGAGGTAAAAAAGGACGGCGTTATGTACAGCAAGCTTTTAAAATCTCCCAAATATGGCATAAGTGGAAAGCCAGATTATATTTACGATGTTGGGAATGAATTGATACCGTTGGAGCTAAAAAGTTCAAAAGCCGAAGGACATTCCCCGTTTTTGAAAGATGTGATGCAATTGACTGCTTATTTTTTGATAATAGAAGAAGAATTTGGTAAAAAAGTAAGACGGGGTAGAATCGTCTATCAAAATACGATGTTTGAAGTATATAATACTAAAGATCTTAGAAGAGAACTTATTAAAATTATAAAAGAGATGAGACTTTTAGAAGAAGAAAAGTTTTTCCCTGATGTGGAAGGGGATTTTCTAAAGTGCAGATTTTGCCCATGTAGAGACACTGTGTGCGAGATATATAAAGGAAGCAAAGTAAAAATCTGATAAGAATACAAAACATCTGAATGCAAAAAATACGTAAGAAGATATTTTTGAAATGAGGATGATAAAATGTTAAAAAAGTTAGGTGTTTTATTTTTTGTCATAGTGATGGCTTTATCGACAGCGTCTTGCAGCTTTTTAAAAACCAAAAATCCAACAAACGTGGAAAAGAAGTCTGTTCAAAAGCCAAGTGTGAATGTGAAGACAAATAGCAGTGTGGCAAGCAATAATGGGAAAGAAAATTCAGTTAAAAATACTTCTAACGATGTTAGTAATGCTAAGACTGCGGAAAACAACACTGTGAATAGCGATGTGTACAGTAATTCTCTGATAAATACACAAGGCCTTGATAATACATTGTACGGATGGGGTATGAGGGTGTTACCTGATCACAAGACGCCTGAGATTACATCGAAAGCTATGAGTCTTATAAAAAAATACGATGGAATATTTACAGGAGACATAACAAAAAAATACGTGTACTTGACATTTGACGAAGGATATGAAAACGGATATACACCAAAAATTCTTGATATATTAAAGGCAAATAATGTAAAAGCGGCTTTTTTTGTAACGGGTCCGTATATTAAAGAGCATGGTGATCTTGTAAAGAGAATGGTGGCTGAGGGACATATAGTAGGCAATCATACGGTAAATCACCCCAGTCTTCCTAAGCTTTCAGATGAAAAAGTTAAAACCGAGATAACTGGTCTTGCTGAAATGTTTAAAGAGCTTACGGGAAAAGATATGCATTATTTGAGGCCACCTATGGGTGAGTACAGCGAAAGGACATTGTATATAGCAAAGTCTTTAGGGTATAAGACGGTGTTTTGGAGTCTTGCTCTTGCTGATTGGCAGCCACTGCCAGGAGGTCCTGATGAAAGCTACAATACCGTTATGGCCAGAATTCATCCAGGAGCAGTAATACTGCTTCATGCTGTCTCAAAAGATGATACGATGGCTCTTGATAGGATATTAAAAGATATAAAAGCGCAGGGATATGTATTTAAGACTTTAGATGATATAAGCGAATAAAGCGAGGGGATAATTTTGAATCATATATTAGAGAGGAAGAATTTTTACATGATGGCTGTTGCGTTCATTTTAAGCTTTGGCGCTATAGCCATCATAATGAAATTTTCGGGGTATCAGGGCTTAAAAGATGTTATGAATATAAATCCTATATACATTGGCATAATGCTGCTTTTTATTTTTTTAAGCTTGATGGTTGATACTTATAGGATAAGGGACTTACTTTTGGCGTTAGGAGAAGATCTAAGCGTTGGATATCTATTTAAGTTCAATTTGGCTACTTTTTTCTTCAGTTATATAACTCCATTTGGTTCAGGTGCACTTCCAATAACTATTTACCTTTTAAACAAAAAAAAGATACCACCAAATAAAAGTCTTATGATTTTTACAGCCAAGATTTTGTTTTCAGGTATTTTTTTCGGCACCATACCTCCTATTCTGCTGATTTTCTTTAGAAAGCAGTTGGAGCTTACACATGCTTTGTCTATATTTGCTATATTGGTTTCATTTATACTTTTGCTTTTATTGATAGCTCTTGTCTATATAATATTGAGGCCAGCTTTTTTGATCTCTGTAGTGAATTTGATTGCTGGCATAAGGTTTTTCTCAGGTGAAAGGTATAAAAAGTTTTTTGAAAATACAAAAACTGAAATTATTGAGTACAATCACAGATTTAATGAACTTTTCATGGTAAGTTCGGGAGGAAAGCTTTTAATATCACAGCTTTTGTATGCTATGCTTTTTTGGACTTTGTTTTACAGCATTGCACCAATTTTGATGATAGCGATGAACATAAAATTCAACATTTTAGCTGTCATATCAAGGCAAATTATATTTTACGATATTCTTGCTTATAATGTGATACCAAGTGGGGCAGGATTTGTTGAAGTTGGCTTTGCCAGCATATTTTCAAATATTGTACCGCACCATTTGTTAGGAGTATTCATAGGCATTTGGAGGTTTTTCACATACTATGTATACTTGATTGCGTCAGGAATAGGATTTTTCTTGATGATGAGAAAAGATAAAGACAAGCCGTTAGGCGCTGAATGATTATTTTAAGTCATTGCGCCTTAAAAAATCTTTTTGTTGACTTTATTCGAAAAAACGAATATAATTAGTTGGGAAGGGTGATAACATGGTAACAATTGATTTGTACGATAAGACGGCTGAGTACTTTAAAGCACTGTCACATCCGACAAGAATTAAGATAATAGAGCTTCTAAGCAGAAATGAGATGTGCGTCTGTGAAATGATGGCTGTTTTGAATCTTGACCAATCTCATATTTCAAGACATCTTATGGTGTTAAGAGCAAATGGGATAGTAAAAGATTCAAGAGAAGGGACTAAGATTTATTATACTCTTAAAAACAAGGACATCGTTAAAATTATAGATGAAGTTAAGAAAATAGTTGGGGAGTAAGCATTTGCTTATCTTATATATTCGAATAACCGAATAAAGAAATAAAAATTGTTCAATTATATGTTTAAAAGCAAATTAGTTATTTTTTTATCAATATAATCTGAAAAACCGAATAAATATATAAAAATAGTGGTGGGAGAGGAGGTGAAAAGCATGGCTAAAAATTGGTATCCAATCATTGACCACGATAAATGCATACAGTGCTATCAGTGTGTTAATTTCTGCAAACACGATGTTTACACAATAGGTGATGATGGTTTTCCGCTTGTAATAAATCCTGACAACTGTGTAGAATTTTGCAGAGGTTGCCAGAAGATATGTGATAACGATGCTATATCTTATTTTGGCGACAATAAATAAGCTTAATTTACAATCTCGCTTAAAGATTTTAAAAAATTATAAATTTAATTGGAGGGAATAATAAAATGAGTAAAAAGGGATTGCTTTTATGTGTATGCCAAGGCACATGTCCTTCATTTCAGGATATGGACACATTCGAAGTTTTAAACACATTGAGAAGAGAAAATATATTTGAATGGGTAGGATTGCACCCACAGCTTTGCGCAGAGGATGGTGACAGGTATTTACGTGAACTTTTGAAAGGTGCAGACATAGATGAGTTATACGTCGCTGCATGCGATCCAGTGATGCAGAGAAAAATGTACAGGGATGCTTTTGACGCAGTAGGATTCGACAGAGAAAAGCATATCGGCATAGAAATAAGAAATATGAACACAGAGCAAGTAATCAATGAGATTAAAAAGGCTGTTAAAGAAAAATGAGTTGTAAAAAATAAGTTATATGTAAAAAAGTGCTGCAGGATTTTTAGATGCAGCATTTTATTTTTTAAGATAATGTAAAGTGAAAGTAGTATGCTATAATATAAAACAAAGATTTTAATATAGTTTAAAAAATTGGGAGGTTGTTAAAATGGCTCATCATCATGAACATGAAGTTAAAACTAAGAAAAGCTTAATAACAACGATGTTTTTGAATTTTTCAATAACAGCAGCAGAAATTATTGGAGGGTTATTTTCAGGAAGTCTATCCCTCATATCAGATGCGCTGCACAATTTTAGCGATGCTATATCTATTATAATTAGTTATTTTGCTATGTTAATATCACAAAGGGAAAATAATGAAAGAATGACGTTTGGATATAAGAGAGCGGAGATTCTTGCAGCTCTTTTCAATTCAGTTGTTTTAGTTGTAATATCTGTATTCTTGTTTAAGGAGGCTTATATAAAGTTTTTCAATCCAGAGCCTATCAATGGAGCTATAATGATTGTAGTCGCACTAATAGGTCTTTTGGCAAATGCACTATCAGTATTTCTGCTTAAAGAAAATGCAGAAGAAAATCTCAACATTCGTTCTGCCTATGTACATCTTCTGTCAGATGCATTGTCTTCTGTAGGAGTGGTCATTGGAGGAATATGTATATATTTTTTTAAAATTTATTGGATAGATCCGCTATTGACGGTTTTAATTGGCATATATATAATTAAAGAAAGCTTTGAAATAATCAACGAATCCGTAAGCATACTTATGCAAGGCACACCTGAAAACATAAATTTAGAAATCGTAAAAAGAGAAATTGAGAAATTACCAAATGTAAAAAATATTCACCATGTTCATGTTTGGCAGACAAATGACGACGATGTACATTTTGAATGCCATGTAAATTTAAAAGATGATGTTAAAGTAAGTCAATCAAAAGAGGTGATGGAACAGATTGAAATTGTTTTAGATGAATTGTTTGACATACACCATGTTACATTGCAGATGGAGTACGAATGTTGTGAAGATGTTGGCTTGATAAAAAAGGTTGATGATACTATTAATTAACACATTTCTGCAATTTAAAGTGGGAGAGGAATGTGATGCGAAATGATAGTCAGTGCTTTTTTGTTTTTAGGCATTATTTCTGGTTTTGTTTTATTTAGAAATTTGAAGGTGCCGTATGACAATCAGCCTCTTGAAAAGCAGTATAAAATTTCTGTCATAATCCCTGCAAGAAATGAAGAGAAAAATCTCCCATATATACTTGAGTCTTTAAAAAATCAGACGTATATGCCTTATGAAGTAATTGTAGTTGATGATTTTTCCTCAGATAGGACTTTTGAGATCGCTGAAAGTTACGGTGTCAAAGTGATGAAAAATACAGAAATGCCAGATGGTTGGACTGGGAAGACGTGGGCTTTGTGGAATGGATATAAAAATTCTACAGGCGATGTATTTGCATTCATCGATGCTGATGTTAGGCTATCTCCCCGTGCTTTGGAGTCATTGGCGAAAGCGAGGGAGAAGGTAAATGGAGCTATATCTGTTGTACCATATCATAGCCCTGAGAAATTTTATGAAAAGCTTTCATTGATACCATATATTTTGGGGATTTTTGCATTTACATCGCCATTTGAAAAATACAATCCACGAAAAGGAATGTATGGCTCTTGTATTGTCGTATCTCGTGAAGATTATGAAAAGGTAAACGGACATCACAGTATAAAGGGAGAGCTTTTGGACGATTTAAATTTAGGAGAGAGATTTACGTCAAATGGTATAAATGTCCAGAATTTCATAGGATACGATCTTATTTCGTTTAGGATGTATCCATACGGTATAAAAAGTGAAGTAGAGGGGTTTGGAAAAGGAGCGATATTAAGCACATCCAAATTAGAAGTTATGACGACAATTTTTATTGCGCTATGGCTTATAGGCTTATTGGCGGTAGAGTTTATTACTCCATTTCTTGCATTTTATAAAAGTGATTTGTTTGGTTTGTTTTTGGTGCTTTACATTATGTACACATTGCAGATAATTTATATAGACAACTGGACAGGGCGTTATGGCATCATAGTTCCTTTATTTCATATATTATCATCGCTATTTTTTATATACATCATGTTTTACTCATTGTACCAAGTTTTCTTTTTAGGATATGTCACATGGAAGGGGAGAAGAATTAAGGTTTAAGGGGGGATTGCGTTGATAATGCTTTTTGTCTTAATAGGATTTCTAAGCGGTTCAATGATGTTTTCGTACTGGTTAGGATTATTGGCTTTAAAAGATATACGTCATTACGGTGATGGAAATCCCGGTGCTTTTAACTTGTGGCATGCGGCTGGATATAAATTTGGTATTTTAGGAGTTGTCCTTGACTTTTTAAAGGGGTACTTTCCATTGTCATTCATGATGGCAAAGGGATACATTAGTGGTACCGAAATAGTTCCTGTGGCTGTCGCTACTATATTAGGTCATGTTTTTTCTCCTTTTCTAAAATGGCGTGGTGGTAAGGGAATAGCTGTTACGTTTGGCGTATGGAGTGCTTTAACATCGTTTAGAGTGTCTATTGCATACGCCGTCATATTGGCGATATTGTATGTCATAGCCGTCATTTTAAACAAGGGAAAAGCTACATCATCTGAACTAGATGGATTGATGGCTGTGGTTGGGATGTTGACTTTGGTATTATTTCTTTATTACAAATCATACCAGATGTATATTTATGATATATGGTTTGCTAATCTTCTCATCATTACATATACAAATAAGGAAAAGCTCTATAAGCTTTATAAAGATTTTTACGAGAAACGTCATGAAAAAAACGCTGTTACGAGATAAGCCAGCAAGAAAACTTGCTGGCTTAAATAGAAAAAGGGTATTGTGGATATGCGTTAATTTAAGTTTATTTCATTATTTTTAATTCTTTTGATGAGTTCTTTAACTTTTGATTCGATTATGTCTCTTGTCTTTCTAAACTCATCTATTGGTTTCCCATCGGGATCATCTAAGCCCCAGTCTTCTTTTAACTTGCAAGGTATATACGGGCATTCTACATTGCATCCCATAGTAATCAAGATGTCCACTTTTGGCGGTATCTCATCTAAAAGTTTTGGATTGTGATTACTTATGTCGATGCCTACTTCTTTCATGACTTCAACCGCATTTGGATTTACCATTTCAGCAAGTTTTGTGCCAGCGCTATAGGCTTCTAATATATCTGACCCTAAATGTTTTGCAAAACCTTCTGCCATTTGACTTCTGCATGAATTTGCTACACAGATGAAAGCTACTTTTACCTTCATACTAAATTCTCCTCTCTTATCTTTCTGTATTTGATTTTTTATTTGTATTCCAGTTGAGCCTTTTCCTAAAATACAATGCTACGTTTACTAACATAAGCATCACAGGAACTTCTATTAATGGGCCAATTACACTTGCAAAAGCTTCATTTGAACTAAGGCCAAAAACTGCGACTGCAACTGCTATTGCCAATTCAAAGTCATTGCTGGCTGCATTTAAACCAACAGTTGTACTTTCTGAATATCCGTATTTTAATTTGTACGACGTGAAAAATCCCAGCAAGAACATTATAATGAAATATAGCGTCAACGGGATGGCTACCATTAAAACTTCCAAAGGCAAAGTTACTATATATTTTCCCTTTAGGGAGAACATAACAATAATCGTGAATAAAAGAGCTATAAGAGTAATAGGACTTATTTTAGGTATAAAATTCTTTTCATACCACGTGTTACCTTTAGCTTTAACAAGTATCAATCTCGATAGAACCCCTGCAACAAATGGGATACCAAGATATATAAGGACAGACGTAGCAATATCTTTTATAGAAATATTTAAATTAATTGCTTTGGTACTAATACCGAAAATCGGAGGAAGTATTTTTATAAATACGTAAGCAAAAATGGAATAAGTGATTACCTGCCATATAGCGTTGAAAGCTACCAAAAGAGCAACAAAATCTCTATCACCATCTGCTAAATCGTTCCAGACCAATACCATTGCAATGCATCTTGCAAGTCCTACCAGTATTACACCTATCATTAGGTGTGGATAATTGTGAAGAAATATAATGGCGAGCAAAAACATCACCAAAGGTCCTATAAACCAGTTGTATAAGATTGCAATTTTAAAAGGTTTTTTTGAAGTTTTGCTTTTTCCTATTTCTTCGTATTTAACTTTTGCAAGTGGTGGATACATCATTAAAATAAGCCCAATTGCAATTGGAATCGACGTTGTTCCTATGCTAAGCTTATTAAGCACATTTGCAAAATTAGGGAAAATGTATCCTATCAAAATACCAATGATCATTGCTAATAAAATCCATACAGTTAAAAACTTGTCTAAAAAAGATAATCTTCTTTTGCTTTCTCTCAATGTCAATTTCCTTTCTTTGTAAATTGTTCGCAAGATATATTGCTTTCCTTATGTTTTTTGTAATTTTCATTGTCTTCTACAAATTTTGGATGATTTCTTAATGTGCTAATAAGGTAATCATACAATAATTTATTTTCTTTTATAAAATTATCATCAATTTTGTAATAAGCCCACTGGGCTTTTTTTTCATATGCTATGATTCCTTCGCTTTTTAGCTTATTTAGATGGCGGGAAACATTTGATTGAGTCATGTTTAAAATGGCTTCTATATCACATACACATAATGTGTCTTGTGATAAGAGGTTAAATATTCTCAATCTGTTTTCATCACATAATGCCTTAAAGACGCCAACAATATTCAATAGCTACCCTCCTTATGATTATATTTGATTATACTCATATTATAGCTTAACAAATTAAAACTGTCAAATTGATATTGATATTAAATACCATGTAAAAGCATAAAATTGATAATATATATCAACTTATTAATTCCGTATATGCTAAAATAAATGAAGATGTGTTGGCATACAATTTGCATTTATAAAATGATAGGAGGAATTGAAGTGGAGAATTTTATTATCGAAAGGATCAAAAATTTTCCCATTATCGCAGCCATAAGAAATTTAGAGGATTTAAAAGATGTTTACTCATCTAACTGTGAAGTAATATTTTTGTTGACAAGTAATATATTGATATTGAAAGATGCAATTGATGACATTAAATCACATGAGAAAACAGCATTCATTCATTTTGATTTAGTAGAAGGGCTTGGTAAAGATTATAAGGCGGTGGAGTATCTTAAAGAAGTAGTAAAACCAGATGGCATAATTTCTACGCGTACTAATATACTTACATATGCTAAGGAGTTGAATATTCCTTGTATTGAGCGCATTTTTCTACTGGATACGCAAGCGCTAAAAACAGGTTTAAATTCAATTAAGCAGATTGAACCAACTGCAATAGAAGTGATGCCAGGTGTTGCACATGATGTGACGAAAAAGCTTACTACGGAAGTGTATCAACCTATCATTGCAGGCGGTTTAGTTAAAACAAAAGAAGATGTGATAAATGCTCTTTCTTCTGGTGCAGTAGCAGTTTCTACAAGCGAAAAAAGTCTTTGGTTTATCGACTGACAAGGAGGTGGTGGTATTGAGAGCATAGATCAGATTTTAGGAAAAATTTAAAAATTTAAACGGAGGGGTTTTTATGGAAATATCATTGTTTGGCAAGATTTTGTCCGAGTTTTTTGGTACCATGATACTCATTCTCCTTGGTGACGGCGTTGTTGCAAACGTTGTACTAAATAAGACAAAAGGTCAAAATAGTGGTTGGATAGTCATAACAGCAGGATGGGCTTTTGCAGTTGCTGTACCTGTGTATATTACGGGATGGATAGGTGGAGCTCATTTTAATCCAGCAGTGACAATATCATTGGCGGTTTTAGGTAAATTCCCTTGGTCGCAAGTTCCGGGATATATTGTAGCTCAATTTTTAGGAGCATTTGTAGGAGCTTTGCTTGTATATGTGGCATATAGAGATCACTTCCATGCTACAGAAGACAAGAATTCAAAACTTGGTGTTTTTTGCACAATTCCAGCCATCAGAAATCTGTTTTACAATTTCTTGACAGAGGTCATTGGAACTGCAATGCTATTAGTTGGAATACTGGGTATAACAAATGAGCACAATCAAGTTGGGGCATTAGGTGCATTCTTAGTAGGTATTTTAATTTGGGTTATTGGTCTTACACTTGGTGGTCCAACAGGTTATGCTATAAACCCAGCGAGAGATTTAGGACCAAGGCTTGCACATGCTGTATTGCCGATACCAGGCAAGAGAGATTCTGATTGGGGATATGGTCTTATTGTTCCGTTATTTGGACCTATAGTAGGAGGTATTTTAGGAGCTTTGATATATCAGGCATTCATAAATATGTTGTAAAATTTATAAAGGATGAAATATAGAATATAGGGGGAACGTAGCATGTCAAAGTATATAATGGCATTAGATCAAGGCACCACAAGCTCAAGGGCAATAATCTTTGATCACAGTGGAAACATAGTTGCATCACAAAACAAGGAGTTTACGCAGATTTACCCTAATCCGGGATGGGTTGAACACGACCCTATGGAGATTTTGGATTCTCAGATAGAAGTGGCTAAGGCGGTGCTTGAGAAAACTGGGATTAAAGCAGAAGACATTGCAGCAATCGGCATAACAAATCAAAGAGAGACGACTGTGGTTTGGGATAAAAATACAGGCAAACCGGTGTACAATGCGATAGTCTGGCAGTGTAGGAGGACTGCACCTATCTGCGATGAAATCAAAAATAGTGGGTTTGACAAAGAAATTCTAAAAAAGACAGGTCTTGTAGTTGATGCTTATTTTTCAGGTACGAAGATAAAATGGATACTTGATAATGTAGAAGGCGCAAGGGAGAAAGCAGAAAATGGCGATCTTTACTTTGGAAATATTGATAGCTGGTTAATTTGGAATTTGACTGGTGGAAAGGCACATGTGACAGACTATTCTAATGCTTCTCGTACGATGCTTTTCAACATATACGAATTGAAGTGGGATAAGGACATATTAGAATATCTTGGCATTCCAGAATCGATGCTTCCTGATGTTAAACCGTCCAGCTATGTATACGGATACACGGACAAAAACATATTTGGCGTTGAAATACCTATAGCAGGTGATGCAGGTGACCAACAAGCAGCACTATTTGGTCAGACCTGCTATGACAAAGGAATGGCTAAGAATACTTATGGAACCGGATGCTTTATGCTTATGAATACAGGTGAAAAGGCTGTACCGTCTAAGAATGGGTTGCTTACCACGATAGCATGGGGCATCGACGATAAAGTTGAATATGCCTTAGAAGGAAGTATATTCATAGCTGGTGCTGCTATACAGTGGCTAAGAGATGAGCTTAAGATAATTGACAATTCACCGCAAAGTGAAGAATACGCTCAAAGGGTCAGTGACACAAATGGAGTATACGTAGTGCCGGCATTTGTGGGATTAGGTGCACCATACTGGGATATGTATGCGAGAGGCGCGATTTTGGGATTGACAAGAGGTGTGAAAAGAGAGCACATAATAAGAGCAACGTTAGAATCTTTGGCGTATCAGACAAGAGACGTCTTAGAGGCTATGCAGGATGATTCTGGCATAAAGCTAAGTGCATTAAAAGTTGACGGAGGAGCATCAGCAAATAACTTCTTGATGCAATTCCAGGCAGACATACTTGGCGTGCCTGTAGATAGACCTACTGTCATAGAGACGACTGCATTAGGCGCATCATATCTTGCGGGTATTGCTACAGGCTTCTGGAGCGGCAGAGAAGAAGTAGCAAAGAATTGGGGCGTTGACAGACATTTCGAGCCTAATATGGACGATGAAACAAGAGAAAAACTTTATGCGGGATGGAAAAAAGCCGTAGAAAGGTCTATGAATTGGGCTAATTAAGTGGTATAATTAAATTGATAAACAAAAGATACAATTGAATATTAGGATGGCGGAGAATAGGAGAGCCATATATAACCGGAGAGCCGGCTATATATGGCTTTGTCTTTTTTTAAGATTAATTTTGGTAGCTGAAAGGGATGGTAAAATGTACGATGTCATAATAATTGGCGGCGGTGTAGTAGGTTCATCAATTGCCAGAGAATTATCTAAATACGACATTAAAGTTCTGCTTATAGAAAAAGAAGATGATGTTGCGTCAGGTGGTGCATCAAAAGCCAATAGTGCCATACTTCATGCTGGATACGACCCAGTGCCTGGCACATTGAAAGCCAAGCTAAATGTAAGAGGAAACGAAATGTTTGATGAGCTTTGCAAAGATTTGGATGTTCCAATGAAAAGAGTTGGTTCACTTGTTGCCGCATTTTCACAAGATGAAGTAGATAGCCTTTATAAATTGTATGATAGAGGGCTAAAGAATGGCGTCAAGAATATGTCTATTATATCTTCAGATATGGTTAAGGAAATTGAACCAAACATAAACGACACAATTGTTGCTGCTTTATATGCAAAGACAGCAGGCATTATATGTCCTTACGGTTTTGTAATAGCTTTGGCTGAAAACGCTGCACAAAACGGCGTCGAATTTGTATTTAATCAAGAAGTCGTATCTATAGATAGAGAAGACGATGTTTTTAGGGTAAAAACGCAAGACAGTGAGTATTTTAGCAAATACGTAGTAAATGCGGCGGGGCTTTATGCAGATGTGATAAACAACATGGTAAGCGATAAACATTTCTCGATTCATCCAAGAAAAGGCGAATATTTGATTTTAGATAAAGAAGAAGGTTATTTGGCAAATACAGTTATATTTCAGGTTCCTACAAAGATGGGGAAAGGAATACTGGTGTCGCCAACTGTTGATGGAAATTTGCTTATAGGGCCTACATCTGAGGATATAATCAATAAGGAATTTCGAAAGACTACTTACAAAGGATTGGAGAAGGCCATAAAAGGTGCCAAAAAAAGCGTTGAAAAATTTAACGAAAGGAAGACGATAACACAATTTACTGGCGTAAGAGCTGTGCCAGATGTGGATGGGGAAGATTTTATTATAGGCGAATCAGATGTTAAAGGGTTTATAAATGTAGCAGGCATTGAATCACCTGGTTTCACATCATCACCAGCAATTGCGGAGATGGTAAGAGAAATTCTTAAAGATGCAGGACTTAAAATGGCTGAAAAAGATAATTTTAATCCCAAGAGAAAGCCTGTCATCCGCTTTAATGAATTGACAGATGAAGAAAGAAATGAACTGATAAAGAGAGAGCCTGCTTATGGAAAGATCATTTGCAGATGTGAAACAGTTACTGAAGGTGAGATAATTGATGTCATAAGAAGACCTGTTGGAGCAAAAAGCATTGACGGCGTAAAGAGGCGTGTTAGAGCTGGCATGGGCAGATGTCAAGGTGGATTTTGCAGTCCCAGAGTGTTAGAGATTCTGTCAAGAGAGCTTAATGTAGATCCCCTTAGTGTCACAAAGTTTGGCGGCAATTCAAATATTTTAACAGCCAAAGCGAAAGAATACGTCGCAAATTTGTACAAAGAACTATTAAAAAGCGAGGTGTAGATGATGATGGAATACGATATAGTAATAATTGGTGCAGGTCCTGCAGGACTTGGAGCAGCAGTTGAAGCGTATGAAAAAGGTGTAAGAGACATTTTGATAATCGAAAGGGACAGCTATCCAGGAGGAATACTTCAGCAGTGTATACACAATGGATTTGGACTTATCGAATTCAAAGAAGAATTATCTGGTCCGGAATACGCAGAAAGATTTATAGAAAAGGTAAATAAATATGGGATAAAGATTATGCTTAATACGATGGTATTAAACATATCAAGCGATAAAGTAGTTAAAGCAGTAAATCAAGAAAATGGCGTCATGGAGATTAAAGCTAAGGCGATAATACTTGCGATGGGCTGTAGAGAAAGGCCAAGAGGGGCAATCAGCATACCTGGCACAAGACCTGCAGGGATATTTACGGCTGGGACGGCACAAAGGTATGTAAATATGGAAGGATACATGCCTGGCAAAGAGATTGTAATATTGGGTTCTGGCGATATCGGACTTATAATGGCCAGAAGGTTTACACTTGAAGGTGCTACAGTAAAAGCCGTTGTTGAACTTATGCCTTATTCCAGTGGACTTACCAGAAACATTGTTCAGTGTTTAGATGATTTTGGCATACCGCTTCTTTTAAGTCATACTGTGATAGAAATACGCGGCAAAGAAAGAGTTGAAGGCGTGACGATAGCACAGGTAGATGAAAACAAGAGGCCAATATTAAACACGGCTAAATACTTAAGTTGTGATACTTTAATATTGTCTGTAGGTTTGATTCCTGAGAATGAACTGTCAAAAAGCGCAGGCATAATATTAGATCCCGTTACTGGGGGACCGCTTGTGAATGAAAGCATGGAGACGAATGTGGAAGGGATATTTGCCTGTGGCAATGTGTTGCAAGTGCACGATCTTGTGGACAATGTTACAAAAGAAGCAAGGCTGGCGGCTGATTCTGCAGTAAAGTACATTAATAATATGTTAATAAAAGAAGGCCGATACATCATTGCGAAAGCTGGTTCAGGCATTAGATATGTGGTGCCGCAAATAGTAAATTATGAGAATATAGATGCAAAAGTTAAATTTCACATGAGGCCTACTGATGTGTATAAAAATGCTTATATCGCTGTGAAATCAGGCGACAGAGATATAGTCAGGAAAAAAATGCAGAGGCTAACACCAGGAGAGATGATATTAATAGATGTGCCAAAGGAAAAATTTTTAAGAGATGATCTATCTCCTGCAGATGAAATCACATTCGAAGTAGAGGTGGTGTAAAATGATAAAAAAGGAGTTAACATGTATTGTCTGCCCTAATGGTTGTCGCTTGGTTGTGGAAATTGAAGAAAATAAGATCGTAAATGTCAGTGGATACGAATGCAAAAGAGGCTTAAAGTATGCTGAAGATGAGATAGTTGCCCCCAAAAGGACTCTGACTACAATAGTAAAGGCTGAAATGGGTCATCTTCCAGTAGTTTCTGTCAGGACTAAAGAGCCAATTCCAAAAGAGCTTATCGGCAAAGCCGTATTGGAGCTATCTAAAATAACTTTAAAGCCACCGATTAATGTAGGAGATGTCGTTGTCAAAAACATCTTAAATACTGGTGTAGATGTTATTGCAACGAGAAATCTTTACAGCAAATAATTGTTTTTGGTTTATCAATTATGATACATTTTAATGAGGAAGGAATGCAAAGTATGGAGAAAATTTGTGAGAGAATAAAGTCTCCAATTAATATACACTCGCAAATATCTGCAATGATAGTCAGGAGAGTAAATGACGTATGCAAAAAGGACAATGTCAAAGTTATGCTTAAAAAAGCTGAAAGCGCAAGGCTTGTGCCTGCCAATAGCATGCTTTCCATGATAACTTTTTTTGCATCAGAAGGCGATGATATCGATATAATCGTAGAAGGAGATAACTGCATTTCTTCAATGGAAGAGATTAAAAAGATTTTTTTAGTGGATTTAAAAAAGGTAAATGACGAGAGTGGAACATATGAGCTTTTAAAGAATACGTCTATTGCGTACGAAGAAATATTTAACTCCATTGCAGTTGGCATAATTGCTACGGACGATAATGGAATCATAACTATATTTAATAAGGCGTCTGAAAAAATAACAGGCTTTAGCCTTGATAAGGCAATTGGCAAAAATATAAGTGAGGTTATGACAGATATAGATGTAAGTCAAGTCTTAAAATATGGAAGTGAGTTTTTAAACAAAAAATACGTCATAGGTGAAAAGACGCTTTTTTTAAACATGACTCCTATTTATGCTGGAGGCAACATTACTGGATCATTGGTGGTATTTCAAGATTTTCCGCAAATCGAGTACCTTGAAGGAGAACT
>NZ_JAEUWW010000001.1:2442500-2518897 GCF_028895185.1 Thermoanaerobacterium sp. R66 | reverse complement strand
TAATCAGTACCATCGGCGCTGGAGGGCTTCACTTCCGTGTTCGGTATGGGAACGGGTTTTTAACCTCCGCTATTGCCACCGGAAATCTTTCGTTCATTTTCTTTGCATATATGCTGATTCTTCTCTTTGAAAATATTATTTCCGTTCGCAAATTGTGTTTTCTATATACTTTCGGCTCTCTTCGTTTGTTCGGCTAAAGCCGTCTATGCGTTGTGACGGCTTTTTACGCCTCACTTCACTCCGTTCGCCGAGTATATTACGAAAACGCAATTAATCGCTCTCTACAATAATATTTTCTTCTTTGGATTCTTCACATATATGCTTCTAAATGAACTTTGAATACTGCACAATGCTAAAGGTCAAGTCCTCGACTTATTAGTACCGGTCAGCTGAAAGTATTTCTACTCTTACACCTCCGGCCTATCTACCTCGTCTTCTTCAAGGTGTCTTACTCCTTTCGGATGGGAAATCTTATCTTGAGGTGGGTTTCACGCTTAGATGCTTTCAGCGTTTATCCCTTCCAAACTTGGCTACCCAGCTGTGCAAAAGGCTTTGCAACTGGTACACCATCGGTTTGTCCACCCCGGTCCTCTCGTACTAAGGGCAGATCCTCTCAAATTTCCTGCGCCCGCGACGGATAGGGACCGAACTGTCTCACGACGTTCTGAACCCAGCTCGCGTACCGCTTTAATGGGCGAACAGCCCAACCCTTGGGACCTACTTCAGCCCCAGGATGCGATGAGCCGACATCGAGGTGCCAAACCTCCCCGTCGATGTGGACTCTTGGGGGAGATCAGCCTGTTATCCCCAGGGTAGCTTTTATCCGTTGAGCGACGGCAATCCCATTCTCTACCGCCGGATCACTAAGCCCGACTTTCGTCCCTGCTCGAATTGTCTTTCTCGCAGTTAGGCTACCTTCTGCCTTTGCACTCTTTCGCGCGATTTCCTTCCGCGCTGAGGTAACCTTTGGACGCCTCCGTTACTTTTTAGGAGGCGACCGCCCCAGTCAAACTGCCCGCCTGTCAGTGTCCATATGCCGGTTTACGGCTCCTATGTTAGAATTTCGGTAATATCAGGGTGGTATCCCAACGTCGGCTCCATATAGGCTGGCGCCCATATTTCTCCGCCTCCCACCTATCCTGTACAGATATTACTAAAATTCAGTGACAAGCTGCAGTAAAGCTCCATGGGGTCTTTCTGTCCTGTCGCGGGTAACTCGCATCTTCACGAGTACTACAATTTCACCGGGTCCCCCTTCAAGACAGCGCCCAAGTCGTTACGCCTTTCGTGCAGGTCGGAACTTACCCGACAAGGAATTTCGCTACCTTAGGACCGTTATAGTTACGGCCGCCGTTTACTGGGGCTTAAGTTCAGAGCTTTGGATTTTCTCCTGACCCTTCCCCTTAACCTTCCAGCACCGGGCAGGCGTCAGCTCCTATACTTCGTCTTTCGACTTAGCAGAAACCTGTGTTTTTGGTAAACAGTCGCTTGGGCCTCTTCTCTGCGGCCTTTCGGCACTCCTTCTCCCGAAGTTACGGAGTCTTTTTGCCGAGTTCCTTAATGAGGGTTCTCCCGCTCGTCTTTGGATTCTCTCCTCGCCTACCTGTGTCGGTTTGTGGTACGGGCACCTCATCCTCGATAGCAACTTTTCTTGGCAGCCCCTTCGAAACTTCGCCTTTCGGCTCCCCATCACAGCTCTTATGAGCTTTGGTACTTCACTCAAAGCTCTTTTCGTCGCTGCTTGGACGTGCTCTACCAACCGCACGCTTTTCTTATCTCGCTGCGTCCTTGCTTCTCTTTTAGCGGATTTCGGTGGTACCGGATTTATTACCGGTTCTCCATCGCCTACGCTTTCGCCTCGGCTTAGGTCCCGACTTACCCTGGGCGGATTATCCTTCCCCAGGAATCCTTAGGCTTTCGACGGTAAGGTTTCTCGCCTTACTCTCGTTACTTATACCGGCATTCTCTCTACTGTACTGTCCAGATTCGCTTTCGCTTATCCTTCGTCCTGTACAGTACGCTCCCCTACCATTCTTTTCAGAATCCGTAGCTTCGGTGGCATGTTTTAGCCCCGTTTATTTTCGGCGCGGGATTTCTCGACCAGTGAGCTATTACGCACTCTTTGAATGTATGGCTGCTTCTAAGCCAACATCCTGGTTGTCTTGGAAATCCTACTTCCTTTTCCACTTAACATGCTCTTTGGGACCTTAGCTGTCGGTCTGGGCTCTTTCCCTTTTGACCACGGATCTTATCACTCGTAGTCTGACTCCCAGGGTCTCAATATGGCATTCGGAGTTTGATAGGGTTCGGTAACCTCTTTGGCCCCTAGTCCATTCAGTGCTCTACCTCCATATTTCCTTCCCCCTGAGGCTAGCCCTAAAGCTATTTCGGGGAGAACCAGCTATCTCCGAGCTCGATTGGAATTTCTCCGCTACCCACAATTCATCCCATGACTTTTCAACGTCAACGTGGTTCGGGCCTCCACCAGATCTTACTCCGGCTTCACCCTGATCATGGGTAGGTCGCACGGTTTCGGGTCTATGATATGCAACTCTCGCCCTTTTAAGACTCGCTTTCGCTTCGGCTCCGCTTTCGCTTAACCTCGCTGCATATCTATAACTCGCCGGTCCGTTCTACAAAAAGTACGTGGTCGCTTTCGCTTCCACTGCTTGTGGACATATGGTTTCAGGTTCTCTTTCACTCCCCTCCCGGGGTTCTTTTCACCTTTCCCTCACGGTACTATGCGCTATCGGTCACTTAGGAGTATTTAGCCTTGGGAGATGGTCCTCCCGTCTTCCCACCGGGTTGCCTATCCTGTGGTACTCTGGATCCCACTCGGTATTTAAAGCCTACGCCTACAGGGCTTTCACCTTCTTTGGCCTGCCTTCCCAGGTCTGTTCGGCTTCGCTTTTCATACCTTCTTGTGGTCCTAAACCCCATCACCAATGGTGATGGTTTGGGCTCTTTCCTTTTCGCTCGCCACTACTCAGGAAATCGATTTTTTCTTTCTTTTCCTCGCGCTACTTAGATGTTTCAGTTCACGCGGTGTCCCTTCCTCATGGCTATGTGTTCACCATGGGATGCTTAAGTATTACCTTAAGCGGGTTTCCCCATTCGGAGATCTCCGGATCTGCGTCTGCTTGCGACTCCCCGGAGCGTTTCGCCGCTTGCTGCGTCCTTCTTCGGCTCTAAGTGCCTGGGCATCCACCATACGCCCTTTCTAACTTGACCTATTGTTTCCTCGTTTTTCTTCGTTACCCATATTTGCATTGTGCAGTTTTCAAGGTTCACTTTCCTGAGGGTCTAAACCCTCAAAACTGAACAGTGAGATACGACTTGTTGTAAGGATTGCTCCTTAGAAAGGAGGTGATCCAGCCGCACCTTCCGATACGGCTACCTTGTTACGACTTCACCCCAATCATTTACCCCACCTTCGGCAGCTCCTCCCTTGCGGTTAGGTCACTGACTTCGGGTGTTGTAAACTCTCGTGGTGTGACGGGCGGTGTGTACAAGGCCCGGGAACGTATTCACCGCGGCATGCTGATCCGCGATTACTAGCAACTCCGTCTTCATGCAGGCGGGTTGCAGCCTGCAATCTGAACTGGGACCTGTTTTCTGGGATTCGCTCCGGATCGCTCCTTCGCTGCCCTCTGTTCAGGCCATTGTAGCACGTGTGTAGCCCAGGGCATAAAGGGCATGATGATTTGACGTCATCCCCGCCTTCCTCCGTGTTTTCCACGGCAGTCTCGGTAGAGTCCCCGTCTTTACGCTGGTAACTACCAACAGGGGTTGCGCTCGTTGCGGGACTTAACCCAACATCTCACGACACGAGCTGACGACAACCATGCACCACCTGTCTCACAGCTCCTCTTGCGAGGCACTCCGGTATTTCTACCAGATTCTGTGGATGTCAAGCCCTGGTAAGGTTCTTCGCGTTGCTTCGAATTAAACCACATGCTCCGCTGCTTGTGCGGGCCCCCGTCAATTCCTTTGAGTTTCAACCTTGCGGCCGTACTCCCCAGGCGGGATACTTATTGCGTTAACTCCGGCACGGATGATTCCTCACCCACACCTAGTATCCATCGTTTACGGCGTGGACTACCAGGGTATCTAATCCTGTTTGCTCCCCACGCTTTCGCACCTCAGCGTCAGTTCAAGTCCAGAGAGCCGCTTTCGCCACTGGTATTCTTCCTGATCTCTACGCATTTCACCGCTACACCAGGAATTCCGCTCTCCTCTCCTTGACTCAAGCTATTTAGTTTCAGATGCATACCCTCGGTTGAGCCCAGGTTTTTCACATCTGACTTTTATAGCCGCCTACGTGCTCTTTACGCCCAGTAATTCCGGACAACGCTCGCCCCCTACGTATTACCGCGGCTGCTGGCACGTAGTTAGCCGGGGCTTTCGTATGGTACCGTCATTATCTTCCCATACTATTGAGCTTTACGACCCGAAGGCCTTCTTCGCTCACGCGGCGTCGCTGTGTCAGGGTTTCCCCCATTGCACAATATTCCCCACTGCTGCCTCCCGTAGGAGTCTGGACCGTGTCTCAGTTCCAGTGTGGCCGTTCACCCTCTCAGGCCGGCTACCCATCGTCGCCTTGGTGGGCTTTTACCCCGCCAACTAGCTAATGGGACGCGGACTCATCCTATAGCGGATTTCTCCTTTCTTCAAATGATGATGCCATCATTTGACATTATCCGGTATTAGCACCCCTTTCGAGGTGTTATCCCAGTCTACAGGGTAGATTGTCCACGCGTTACTCACCCGTCCGCCGCTATCCGGCACTCAACTCCGCGTTTACTCATTTTTCTCTCTTTTTGCTTTATCTTTCTTTTCTGTCTTTTTTTCTGTAAGCGCTTAGTTGAGTGCCGGATCGCTCGACTTGCATGTGTTAGGCACGCCGCCAGCGTTCGTCCTGAGCCAGGATCAAACTCTCATGTTTATATCCTTTGCTCTTATATCTCACTGTTCGGTTTTCAAGGTTCGTCTCCCTCGCCGCTTATCGCGACATCGTCTATCTTACCACATTATCTTCTCTCTGTCAACTGCTTTCTGTCTGGTATTTTGTGGTGTCTTTATTCGCTCCTCAAAGAAGCGACGTATGTTAATATACCACTTCTAAAAAAATATATCAACATTAAAATATGTCTATATAAATCAAAATAGACGAGATAATGCAGAAATTACCGCAATTTTCTCGTCTATTCTCCTTTTTACGACTTAAAGTTTTATCAAAGAACCGTCATCTTTCGCGGATTCTATTATTTTGTCTATCACTAACTGACTTTTATAAGCTTCATCAAAAGTTGGTGTTTCTTTATGTACTATTTTCCCCTCTACAATGTTTAAGAAGAAATTCATAGGGCTTGCTAAATGCATGTCTACCATAAATCCCAATGAATACTTAGGATCTGGATATATAGTTTCTAAGTATTTTGAAAATATACTTTTATTTTTATAAGCGCCAATCGTATATTGATTTTCATTTTTTACATATAGATGAGCATATCTGGGCTCCTTTGTAGATATTTTTATTGAACCTTTTGTACCATATATTAAAAATTGTGTTTCTTCCTCAATTTCTGCAGATATCCTCGATGTCTCAACAGTACCCCAAGCACCATTTTTCATGGTTATTCGCACTTCTGTCCAATCGTCTACGTCTACTTCTTCGTAATCGCCTACAGTCTTCGATACAGGCCTTTCTTTAAAATACGTCTTTGAGTTTGCTCGAACTTCATCTACTTCTCCTAACATAAATCGAACAGCATCAATAAGATGTATGCCCAGATCTATTATTGAACCGCCACCAGATGTATCAAAGCGCATTTTCCACGACATAGGTCTTTTCGGGTCCAAATATCCGGAGTGCAACATTAAAGCTTTAAAATTAAGCACATCTCCTATTTCACCATTTTTAATCATATCCCTTGCTTGGTTTATTGCAGGCATAAATCTGTACATCAAAGCTGCTTGATTTATTATATTTTTATCATTTGCCATGTTTGCCAGCTCTAACGCTTCTTCACCATTTAATCCAATAGGTTTTTCAAGGTACACATTCAAATTTCTTTTCATTACTTCGATGGCTTGTTGTTTGTGTAAGAAATTAGGAGTACATATATCAACAGCATTTAAGTTTTTATCTTCTAACAATTCGTCAACGGTTTTTACACCGCCTTCAAAAAAGTAAGGTATACCATTTATGTCATTTTTACATACTGAGCCGAATTTGATTTTAAATGGTAAGTTTTTAAAAATCAAAGGCATTGCAAAACATGCGGTAGCATGAATAGTCCCAATGTATCCCAAACCCACAAATCCTAATTTTATTTCCTTTGCCATAGCAAACACCCTTTCGTTAAAAATTACCATATTATCTATTTATAAATTATACTACATACCTGTATGATTATAAAATTCATCAGAAATCAAAAAGCGGAGGCAATCGCTCCGCATCAAAATTTTTAGTTTATTAAATCAACAGTATAGCTTAGATTATTGTCATTAACACCAATTTTAACTGTTGATGAATCTATTTCATTCCCAATAGAAAAACCTAAGTATGTATTTATATCTACTATCGGCGAAAAAGCATACAGTGTCTTCTTTGATTTTCCACTTGCTTCATCGACGATAAAAATATCGCCTGTACCATTCTTTTTTATAAAATAATAGGACTTTTTCCCAAAGATGTCTTTTGATATGTTTATTACATTTCCATCAACCTTGTAAAACTTTTTTTCATCGATATTGTATATGATGCTATCATTCTCATCTGCATCTTTTAAAAGTATGTTGTCATCTTTATACATTGCACTTCCTATTTTAAATCCGACATCATAATTATTTAAGCTTTTACCCGTTAGCACATCTCTTAAGGTAAATGTCTTATCTTCGTAAGCATACAAATTGTCATAATCTATGCATATCAAGTTGCCAGACGATATTTTGCTGTCATCTTTAAATATTCCATTGCCATCATAAAACACCTTTCCCATGTCATCAATACATACATTATTAGCATCAAATGGAAGGTTTTTAGCATATATTTTAAAATTGTCTAAATTTACAATATACGCTTTTGATGGTTTATCATCATCTAACAAAACTAAGTATTTTTCCAAGGGCGACCAATTGACATTTACTTTATCAATATCACCTGAATATATATTACGAAGTTCACCTGTATTAACATTTATTAAATATATTTCATCATCCGACAAACTATTGCCTCCTACCGCAAAATTTCCATAAGGACTGAATATAAATTTTGTCGATTTATTGCCTTGGAAATACTTTAAATTGATTTTTTCTGCATCTATTACCTTGTAAAACTTTTTGTTTCTAAATAGCACCAAAGCTTTTCCATCGTATATAAGAAGCTTGTCGTAATTTGCAAATACAATTTTCTTATAAGCATTGTCATCCGCATTTGAGTAAACAAAATTGTACTGAGGAAGATTGACTTCAGGAAGTCCGTAATACAATTTTTTATAATCTACTTCCATTTTATTAACTTCTTTGTTCTTTACTGTGTTTGCCGTTTTAACGCTATTTTCAACAGGTTTTGCTTTCCCACACGACACAAGAATTGCACATACCAAAATAACTAACACAGCTATTTTTCTCATTATTGAACAACCTTTCGTTTTTTTATTAAATTATATGCCAAATCAAATCCATTTTATACCAATCATAACACGCTTGTGCAAAATTTGGAATAAAATCATTTTCAATATTGATTTTGGCTATTCTTAGCTGATATAATATAGTTATAGATAAAAAAAGAAAGGGTTGAGAAATATGGAAAAATGGGAATGCACAGTTTGCGGGTACATATATGATCCAGAAGTTGGCGACCCAACGCAAAATATACCACCAGGAACTAAGTTTGAAGATTTGCCAGATGATTGGGTATGCCCTGATTGTGGTGTAGGAAAGGATCAGTTTGAAAAACTATAAAAATAAGGAGCATTGCTCCTTATTTTTTTGTAACGTATAGTATGTCATTTGTTTCATATACTGCAAGAAAAACGTCTTTAAAATTCGATATGCTGTAAGCGTGCAAATTTTCCATAAGCCACTTTTCATCTTTTCCAATCATCTCTAAATTTCTGTGCAACACTATTCCATCTTCAATGATAGCTATGGGAGCATGTATAGGGGCCTTTTTTATGTCCAGATCCTTCAATGTCACACCTTGACTGTCTACATTCTTTATTATACTTATCTTCCCGTTGCTTTCTAAATATGCAGCATGAACATCTCTAACACTCAAAACATTGTGGAGTCTAAGCTCTGTCATCAGCAAATCTAAGTCTATTTTGCCTTTTTTTAATCCGCTTTTTATGATTTCACCTTCATATATAAGCGGTATGACATCCAAATCAACCATTTTCCTTAATTTAGTGTATTTCATCGTAAAAAAATTAAACAGAATGTACAAAACAGCAAATGTTACACTTGTAATCACAGGGCCCCTCAAACCTAAACTGCTGTCAGAAAGTTGATGAGCAATGATGTTTCCAAAGGCTATAGATATGACAAAATCGCTCATCTTCATATTAGAAAGAGTTCTCTGCCCCATTATTCTTAAAAGAAACAAAAGTAAAACATAAGCAGTTAATGCTCTTAAAACCCATGAGGCCAATGTAAGGTCACCGTATCCTTCCCAAAACTTTTGCATTGTATCACCTCATGGTTATTGTTCCACTTAACACATCTTATAAATCATAACTTATATCAAGCGCCTTTACCGAATGAGTAATTGCACCAACTGATATAATATCAACGCCTGTTTTAGCCACTTGCAATATATTGTCTTCATTGATATTTCCAGATGCCTCTAATATTGCTTTGCCATCAGTTATTTCAACAGCTTCCTTCATCATGCCAATAGTCATGTTATCAAGCATTATAATATCTGCTCCGTATTTCAGCGCTTCTTTCAGCTCGTGGATCGTCTCAACCTCTATTTCTATTTTCTTAGTATGGGAAACACTGTTTTTGATCATAGTCAATGCGTTTTTAATTCCTCCAACTGCTTTTATGTGATTATCTTTTATTAAAATCCCGTCAGATAAATTGTACCTATGATTAATACCACCGCCTACCAAAACTGCATATTTGTCAAAATACCTTAAGCCAGGCATCGTCTTTCGCGTATCTGTCAATTGAGCCTTAGTTTCACTTATTATGTCCTTAAGCATCCTGACGTATGTGGCTATTCCTGACATCCTCTGCATAAGGTTTAGTGCGACTCGTTCCGCCTTAAGGCAAGAATTCAGTTCACCATAAGTCTCTAATATCAAATCACCTTTTTTAACAGCATCACCATCTTTAAAATACTTTACATGCTCTATATCTTTATCAAAAGCATTAAAAACCATCAAAAAAGCATCAATACCAGCTATTATACCGTCAGCCTTTGCATATAAATATCCTTTAGCTTTTGCACCTTTAGTTATAAGCAAATCTGTAGTAATGTCGCCCCACGTTAAATCTTCCAAAATATAGTTATCTATCAATTTTTGTGCTATAATCCTGTCCATCAAAATAAATTTCATCTCCTTTTATCAATATATGTCTTCTGTACATTTCATTTTCTTCCGGGTAATCAGTTCTAAAATGACTTCCTCTGCTTTCCTTTCTTAAAAGAGCAGATATTGTCATGTACTTGCTTAAAATGTATAAACTTAAAAGTTCGCTTTTCGCCCTATCATCTGCATTCATGTAAAGTATATCTTCATGAAGTTTTAGCCAATTGAGCATTGTTTTTAAGCTGCTTTCACTTCTTATAATGCCAACATTCGCCTCCATAAGATGCTGCAGCTTATGCCTCAGTTCATTTACATCTATTTCCATATCAATCTTATCATAATTGTAAAAATGTGAAGGTACAATCTTATTGTTTAAATATTTTTTTGAATCGCTAACAGCCCTCGTAGAAAAAACCAAACCTTCCAACAATGAATTGCTGGCAAGCCTATTAGCTCCTTGTACGCCAGTACAAGCACATTCTCCACAAGCGTAAAGCCCTTTTATAGTAGTTTCCCCGTTTAGATCTGTAGCGATTCCACCCATATAATAATGTGCAGCAGGTGATACAGGTATATAATCTTTTTCAATGTCAATACCCATTTTTTCAATTTTTTCGAATATAGATGGAAAGCGCCTCTTAAACAAACTTTTGTCTATATTTGAAACATCCAAGTATACATAATCTATTTTGCTTTTGCGTATTTCGCTTAAAATTGCTCTTGATACCACATCCCGTGGCGCAAGCTCTTTTAACTCATGATAAAATGGCATAAACCTTACACCTTTTTCGTTTCTAAGTATGCCACCTTCACCTCTTATAGCTTCAGTAATGAGAAACCTTTCCCCATCCTTGCCATGCAGTGCGGTCGGATGAAACTGCATGAATTCCATATCTTTCAACAATGCACCTTGTCTTGCTGCAAGTGAAATGCCATCACCCGTTGATGTGTCAGGATTTGTCGTATTTAAAAAAAGATTTCCGGCACCGCCCGTTGCTAATACAACCACTTTTGCCCACACGATGAAAAATTGATTTGAAACCAAGTTCTTCGCTAAAACACCTTTCACCATATTATCTTTTACAAGCAAATCAAGAACTAAAGTATCCTCGAAAATTTTGACACCATCTAAAACAGATATAAGTCCATTTATTATTTCTCTACCAGTGTAATCTCCCGCATGTATTATCCTATTTGCAGAATGTGCCCCTTCCCTTCCTAGCTCAAGCTGACCATCCTTCTTGTCAAAGTTAACGCCCAAATCAATAAGGCTCTTAATATTTAATGGCGCCTCTTTAACTAAGACTTCTACAGCTTCTCTGTCACATAGCCCCGCACCAGCATAAACAGTATCTTCTATGTGAGACTGAAAGCTATCTACTTGAGATATTACACAGGCTATACCGCCCTGTGCCAATGATGAACTTGAGTGGGAAAGTCTATCTTTGGTCAACAAAAAAACTTCTCCATAGTCCTTTGCCAAATAGGCTGCATTAAGGCCAGCTATACCACTGCCAACTATTGCATAATCGCTCATGTAGCTTTCCACTTCATTAGAATCAAAATTTACGCTGTAGCTCATTTTACATCTAACATCCTTCTAATTGGAATAATAGCTTTTTGTCTAATATCGTCAGGGACTTTTACCTCTGGCCGCAAATTCTCAAGACTATACAAAACATCTTCAATTTTCGTCTTCTTCATGTTGGGACATACCAGCTTATTAGAAGGAAGTATGAATTTTTTATCAGGATATTTTTTCTGCAATTGATGTAATATGCCATCTTCTGTGCATATTATAAATTCACTGGCATTGCTGTCTTTTACAAATTTTATCATGCCAGATGTAGAGAAAACTCCATCTGCAATATCTAAAACATCTTCTCTGCACTCTGGATGAGCCAATACTACCGCTTCAGGATATTTTTCCTTTGTCAATTGGACTTCAAGTCTTGACAACTTATTGTGAGTATTACAGTATCCTTGCCAAATTATCATATTTCTCCCTGTCACCTTTTCCACATAGCGTCCCAAATTTTTGTCTGGGACAAAGATAATCTCTTTCTCCTTTGGTATTGTATTTACTACTTTTACAGCATTGGCAGATGTACAGCATATATCGCTTAACGCTTTTACTTCTGCAGTAGTGTTGACATAGCTTACAACATAAGCATCTGGATGTTGTTCTTTTAACCTTAAAAGTCCATCATAGTCAGCCATTTCAGCCATAGGGCAACCCGCACCTATATTTGGAAGAAGCACCATCTTATCAGGTGACAGTATGCTGGCGGTTTCAGCCATAAAGTGGACACCGCAAAATACGACTACATCTGCATCTGTCTCTGCCGCCTTCCTTGATAATTCCAGTGAATCTCCAATGAAATCAGCGATATCTTGGATTTCCGGTCTTTGATAAAAATGACTTAATATAACTGCATTTCGCTCTTTCTTAAGCTTATCTATTTTATTTAAAATGTCTTTATCCATTTGTATTTCCCCTTTTATAAATTTAATAATATTTTAGCACTTGTATAGTTTATTGTCTATAATGCTGTATATACATATAAGTGTGATTTCTTTTATTTGCTACTAATATTGTCTTATAAAAAAGCTTTTTATATGCCAACTAAAAATTTTATATATACTAAAACATTGCGCTGTATGATTTTGTATGGTGAGAAAATAGTAATATAATATTGTTGTGATAAAAATAAATGGAGGGATTTCAATGAATGTTATCGAATTAGCAGCAGAACTCATGGCTTTGTCTGCAAGAACAGCACCAAAAGCATCCGGTCAAGACTTTATAGAGACAAAAGTCATAACCGGAGACGATTTAAAAAGACTTAATGAAGATATGGTTAAATACGGAATAGAATCTGGAAAGAAAAATTTCGATAGGGACGGCAAAAATGTCGAAAGATCTGGAGCCGTGCTGCTTGTTTCTCTTAACAAGCCAAAAAAAGCTGGTTTAAACTGCGGAGCTTGCGGATACAACAAGTGCGATGAGCTGCCAGATTTCAAAAAAGGAACAGAATTTGACGGCCCTATGTGCGCTTGGAGGCTTATCGATCTGGGCATTGCAATAGGATCTGCAGTGAAAACTGCCAGCATGCTAAACGTAGACAACCGAATAATGTACAGGATCGGCATAAGCGCAAAGAGATTAAATCTTATAGATGGTGAAATCGTAGTAGGCATACCGTTGTCAGCTACGGGAAAAAACATATACTTTGATAGATAAAAAGGGCATGGCAATAACCATGTCCTTTCTTACATGTTTCTAAATCCCTCACCTAAAACCTCATGGGCTGTAGACAAAATCACGAAAGCTTTTGGGTCTATTTTTTTGACCACATTTCTTAATGTGGTTACTTCGCTTCTATTTACAACCACAAGCAAAACGTTTTTTTCCTGCTTAGAATATCCTCCAACACCTTTTAGCTCCGTAACACCTCTATCCATGTCGTACAGGATGGAATGGCTTATTTCCTCGTATTTATCTGAGATAATTATAGCAATTCTTTCGTAATCGGTTCCTTCTTGAATGACATCTATGACCTTTATCGCAATAAATTCTGTTGCTAATGCATATAAAGCAAGCTCCGGACTAAACTCGATTCCAGCTAATGCGATTATTATAAAATCTATGATAAGCAAAATCCTGCCAACGGTCAGAAAAGGTATGTACTTGTGAAGCGTCATTGCTGCAAGGTCAGTGCCACCTGTAGTAGCACCATACTTTATAACTATCCCAAGGCCTAAGCCCATTATAAGGCCTCCATAAACAGCCGCCAGCATCGGGTTATGGGTCATAGGCTTTAAAAATGATAGGGCATCAATTGAAACACCAAGAAGCAAAGTAGAGTACAGCGTCTTAGCTCCAAAAACCGAACCCAAAACTTTGATGGATATTAAAAAAAGAGGAATATTTATGAGGAGTGTGACGGCTCCAACAGGCCACTTAAAAATATAATTTAAAACGATGGCAAGACCGCTTACACCACCAGGAGCAATCTGGTTTGGTATCAAAAATAGATCAAGTGATAAAGTAAGCAGCAGTGTACCTATTGTGATCCACATAAAATCCATTACGATCTTTTTTACCTTTTCGCTCATAAAAATGTGTCCTTTCTTACATCACTTTGGTTTTTTTGAAAAAAGCACTTTAACCGCAAACTTAGGCAATGCCATCATTCGCTTATATCTCCATGGCTCTTTCAAAAGGCGATAAAACCACTCTAGCCCCAACTTCCTGTATATTTCTGGCGCGCGAGTGACTTTCCCTGCTATAACGTCAAAGCTTCCGCCAACGCCAATTGCCACTTTTGCTTTTAATCTATTTTTATTCTCGTATATCCATTTTTCTTGTTTTGGTGCGCCTAATGCGACAAATAATAAATCTGTATTCTTCTCATTTATGTCTTTTATGATTTCCGCTTCATCGTCTTTACTAAAATATCCATCGTGAAATCCAACTATGTCGATTTCACTGTACTGCCTTTTCAAATTAAGATATGCGCCTTTCACCACATCAGATTTAGCACCTAAAAGATATATCTTATACTTTTTTTCAGCGGCAACTTTTATAAGCTCCATCATCAAATCAAATCCTGCAACTCTCTCCGGAAGCTCTTCCTTGTAAATCTTTGATGCAAAAATAACACCACTGCCATCAGGAACATTTAAGTCTGTCTTGTTTAAAATCTCCTTATACTCAGGATCTTTCTGCGCCATCATTACAATCTCAGCATTTGGAGTGGCAATCATATGAAGTCTATCTTCAGATAAAAATTTTTCTACAGTATCAACAGCTTGTTTCATATTAACTTTATCAATTGGCACATCGAAAATCACAAACCTTCCAACCATCTTTACACCTCGTCATCATTATTTTTTAAATATACGAAGTTGTTTTTAGACAATTCTCTTAACGCTTTAAGATGAATTTTTAAATTCTCTATAAACTCATCTCTATTGTTTAAAATAGATTCAGCATAGTTGACTATTTCATCTGAAGAAAACTTGTCTATCTTAAAAATCTTTGAATCGACTGAATTCAAAAAACCATCAATTTTCGGATCGTAAGATATGCCTATAAATGGCACTAATGCCACCAAAGCAAATATCAGTGAATGAAGTCTTACCCCAATAAGTAAACTGCATTTTTTTATTATTCCCAATATTTCATTAGGCTCGTACTTACCTCTTATGACCTTATAAGGAGATTTTAAGTAGTTAGCTACCTTCTTACTCTCTAATTCATCTTTTTTATAGTAAAATGGCAAAAAAACAACTTCTAAGTTGTACTTTGTTGATATGGCATCAATAGCTTTAGCAAGCTCTACTCGCGATAATTCATTGTTTCCCCACTCTCTGGTACATACAACTATGTACCTATTCTTATCGATTTCCTCGTCTTCCAATATTTTCTCTATTCTTTCATCGCTGCAGACATTTAAGTTAACGACAGGATCAGCAGCGAGAATAGCATTTTTTTCGATATTAAGTTCTTTTAAAATGGAGAGCGAATCCTTGTCTCTTACCGTAATCATGTCTACCCTTTTTAATAAAAAATTAGCCAAAATTTTATTGTATTTGTGCTGTATAGGCCCTATTCCTTGTCCTACGATGTACACTTTTTTTCTCAACAAAATACCTAAAAAGATTATTGATAGATAGTACCATAAGCTTTTGCTGCTTGTGACATCTTGTATTAAACTTCCACCGCCGCTTATAATGACATCAGAATCCCTTATCCCGTTAAAAATATCTTTAAGTGAATTTCGATTTATAGACTTTACACCGTACTTAGATGAAGTAACATAAGGCGCATTTGAAAGCACCGTGATGTCATCTACACCTCTTTCTTTAAGTCCGGCGACGATGCATTCTAAGACAGCATCATCGCCAGTGTTTTCAAAGCCATAATACCCCGATATCAAAATTTTCATTATCTTTACCTCCACGGCTTAATAAAAGTAAGTAAAATCAATTGTGAACATTCTTCATCTTTATATATCTCATAAAAACATCAACAACTTTTAATGCAACTAATCCTATTATAAGCCCAAACACCCAGCTTATTACAGTACGCTCTAACGCAATTTTAAGCACGCTTTCCACATGACTCATAGTATTAGGCATCGACAGTATTCCGATAGATGCCAGTATTCCAAGTATAAAATTCATTGATTTTGATTTCTTTTTAGCAGCGTATATGCTTAATATTAAAGCAGGATATCCAACTAAAAATTCCTTCGTCCTTGGCCTTGCCACAAGGTAATGTTCAAGCAAGCTTCTAAACTTAAGCTCTATTGATGTGGGCTTTATAACTGGTGTATTGCCTGTTCGCGAAATATATACAATTCCTACAAAACCAGCTATCAAAACAGCCAATACATGCCATATCTTAATATCTGTATTTAGTATCTTAATGGAGGCATCAGTCAATTTCCTAAATGTATTTATATTCCACACTTTATAGCCGTAATACGCTATATACACTACCACCGGTACCGTAAATGACAACTTCACGCCTCTAAAGTAGTCTAACTTCAACATGTATTTGCTGTCTGCCATAATCGCCGCAATTATTAACCCACCGGCTAAAGATATTAAAACAGTCTTAAAGAAAATGTAAAGCGAATCTCTCACATAATGGCCATCTTCTCCGCCATCGATAATCTTTTTGCTGCCATCGATGAAATACCCTATAGCCAGCGATGGATATATTATAGATGACAATAAAGCTACTGATTTGACGCCAAGGTCATTGTACTTTGTTAAAATCAAAAGCGCCGATATGACGATGCCTAAAATCGTAAGTATTAAGGAGTACCTTTCCCTAAGTCCAAAAAGCATTAAGAGGAGAATTCCACCTGCAACAACGCCTAATGCAATCAACACTTCTATTATCTTTGATTGATGAATCGGGCTTAAAGGCTTCACTACGCCTAAATTAAGTCCTGCATAATTCACAAGGTCATTTATCTCTTTCAACATGGATATGTTCTGCTTCAAATTGTAATTTTGAGACTTAGTCGTATCGACTTTTGCTCTAATGTATATAATTCGCACATCTCTCTCTATGATAGATCTGTACCATCTATCAACTATTCCACTTGTATCGTACTTAGCTGTCTCAGCTTCAGAAAGACCGTAAACTTTAACTCCATCGTAACCGTCAAATTTCGTAAACTTTTCTGTTCCAGCTTGTAAGCTTTTGCCCATAGGTGTATCAATAATTCCGATAGCGATTCCGTTCTTTTTAAATAAAGATGCCGCATACGATATTTTATCAGGGTTTCCCAATACATCATTTCCGCCAAACACTACTGTCTTCACGCCGTAATGTTTTAAAAGCTCTACGTAGTTTTGTATGTCTTTGTCTTTTATGCCATTGTAATTTTCTACCCTTGGTATTATATCAAGACCCAATGATTTTACCATGTCCAAATCATTTTTGTCAAAACCTAAGCCTTGGTCAGCAAAAGTGTCCATGTCTTCGTTTAAAATAAATGCATAGTTATTCCCATTTTTTAAAATAGTCAACTTGCCAGACGGTACCCTTTTAGTCAAAGATGACTTCAAGAAATCATAAGTCGAAACATCGTCTGTAGTTACAACGATATAATCCTTCTCGATCCTTTTTTGGCTGTCGCTTAAGCTTTTAATGTATGACGTCAGTGCAGAATTGCCAGCGGTATTCTTAAGGTTATAAATATTTTCCACATCCGACATCTTGTAAAGTGCTATTTTGCCGATTTCCTGAAGTCTGTTTAACGTTACTTCAGGTACTGCCACTCCTTTTAAGCCGTTCTCTTTAAATGTCGTCAAAACGTCCTGTACACTCATTCCCGTATTCTCAGCCAAATTTTCAAAGTTATAAAGGTCAGCCACGGTTTCCACCGTGTTGTACTTATTTTCAACGCTAATTCTGGATACATCTACAATTGCAGATACTGCTAATGATAGTGCTACAAAAAATACGAGTATTTTCTTCAGACTCAAAGAATATCTCTCCTTCATTATTTTAGTATTGTATCACTTGAATTATATCACTTTAATATAACCTTGGGCAATACCATATTTTAGAAAAAAATAAAGCGCTTTAAAGCGCATTTTAATTTTTTGTGTATTTTCCCATTACCACGATTATAGTATCAGCTTTCGCCTTTATTCCTCTGCCATCTGACCGTGGGAAAAGCAACAGATGATTTGCTGGTATCAATGCATTGTTTTTTAAATCTTTTCCACCTGTCAAATCCGATACGCCATCAGTGCTGGTGACAATCGTTGATGTATTGTCAGTTCTGACTATAGCCTCAGATCCTTGATAAAGTGTGATGCTTTCACCAGGTTTTAGTTCGACTATGTCGTAATTGCTGCTTGATGTGCTTGCTTTACTATCTATGTAGCTTTTTAAATCATCGTACTTGCTATCTACATAGCTTTTTGTGACTATCGGATCCTGTTGACTACCGGGATCTTGAGTCGAATCAGCGTACACAATTCCAATTACAGCTAACATCACAACAAATACCAATATCAATCCATAAATCTTATTCACAAGCTAAGCCCCCTTCTTTAGTTTTATTTTATACAAAAAACTCGCCTATTTCAACAAAAATCTATTTAAATCGCGAAAAATGCCGTAAAAATAAAAGGACATTTTTCTAATTTGTCCTTAAAAATCTATCAATCCAAGGCTTATCTGCAATGCCTCATTTACTTTTTCCATCATCTCTTGGTCAAAATGGCCTATTTTTTCTCTTAGACGCTTTTTGTCTATAGTCCTTATTTGTTCTAATAAGATAACTGAATCCTTATTAAGACCGTATTCCGTTCCATTTATCTCAACATGTGTCGGCAATTTAGCTTTGTTTATCTGAGATGTTATTGCTGACACAATAACTGTAGGGCTGTACTTATTGCCGATATCGTTCTGTATTACAAGTACGGGCCTAACACCACCCTGTTCTGAGCCTATGACAGGGCTTAAATCAGCATATAAAATATCTCCACGCTTTACAATCATATCAATCACACTTTTTCAATTTCTTTTCGTATCCGTTAAAGCATTCGTTGTCAGCGGTTAGGCCCAATTCCGCAAGTTCTGCATTTATAGCCGCCATCTCAAGGTACCCTTTCTTCATGCTCTCCCTTATCTTCATCTTCTTTCTCTCTTTAATGTATAATTTCATGGCTTCTCTTATAAATTCACTGCGGTTTCTATTTTCCATAGCTGCAAGTACATCAACTTCCTCCAGTAAGCTTTCCGGCAAACTGACGAGTATTCTTTTTGTCTCGCCCACAATTATGACCTCCTAACACACTTATATAATTTATTATATACTGCTATATATATTAATGTCAATCTTTATTATTTTTATACATAATATTTAACATTTTAAATAATTTTCTACTTTTGTTATCTCTCCATTAAATATATATATTCTTGGTACCCGTCTGGATATTCCACAATATACTTCATAAGAAATAGTTTTTAATTTATTTGCAATTTCATCAGCGCTTATGAATTTGCCATCTGCTTCTCCCATAATAGTAGCAATATCTCCTTCCTTAACATCTTCAATCTCTGTCACATCAACCATACATTGATCCATGCATATTTTACCAACTATAGGAGCATATTTGCCATTTATTATGACATTGTGATTATTTGATAAAAGCCTATTTAAGCCATCTGCATACCCTATAGGCAAAGTAGCTATGCGGCTTTTTCTGTTTGTCCTATACGTTCTGTTGTAGCTTATATATTCTCCTTCACCCACATCTTTAACATAGACGACTTTCGATCTTAATGATATAGTGGGACGTAAATCAATTTTTTTATTGACTTCAGTTGAAGGAAAACTTCCATAAAGTATAATCCCCGGTCTTACCATGTCAAGGTGTGTTTCAGGCATGTCTAATATTGCAGCACTGTTTGCTATGTGCCTAATAGGAATGTATATACCAGACATTTTAAGCCTTTCTATAAGACTTAAAAAAATTTCAAGCTGCCTTAACGTGTACTCCTTGTCTTTTTCGTCTGATGACGAAAAATGGCTAAATATGCCTTCAATGTTGATTCCAGCAAGATTTGACATGGATAAAATCTCCTCATAAGCTTTATTCATGTCATTGTAGCCGATGCGACCCATCCCTGTATCTATCTTAACATGAATCTTAGCATCTTTGCCAAGCTTTTGAGCCACCTTTGCTACCTCTTTTACGTAACTTAGCTCAAATGCTGTCTGAGTAATATCGTGCTTTACAATCACATCAGCAAACTTTGCTGGAGTATATCCTAAAATAAGTATTGGCTTTGATATACCCTGCTCTCTTAGTTCCAGAGCCTCGTCTATTGTTGCAACAGCCAGATAATCTACACCACAATTTATCAATTCCTTCGACACTTCATACGAACCATGCCCATAGGCATTCGCCTTGACTACTGCCATTATGCCAGCATTTTTATCAGTGATTTTTCTTATCTCTTTGTAGTTGTGAATTATATTATCCAAATTAACTTCTGCCCATGTTGGTCTATACAAATTAAGCATAATTACCTCCAAATCAAATTAAAGAATTTAAAATCATCAGTGCTTCGTCAGAACTTATTTTTTCATTAATCATCAAATCAACAATGAGACCATTTCTATCTAAAATATATCTATTCCCTCTTTTATAATAAATAGTATTTCCAATGCGCCCTTTATCAAAGCCTTTCCCATCAAAAGCGCTAACACTTTCAACAATTTTTATTATATCATTACCGTTTAAATATGTTAAATTAATTGAATTATTATTTGACAAATCTACACTTATATTTTCAAGAGTATACCCTTTAGGAATGTATCCAGGAAATACTGGGTTTATGCCTGAGTATTTATATACATCTTTTATATCTACAGACATGTTAATATCAGTGCGGAAGTACCTGCTGAATGTAGAAATATCTTTTTCGGCAAAAAGGCCATCATCTAACTCTGGATTATACACGAAATTTGCGTACTTCATCTCAGCAAAAACCTTCCCATTTATGTCATAAATCTTCATAGATACCGGTTTATAATCTTTTTTCGAAAATTCAACCGATTCACTGTACATAAAAGTATTCCCGTTTAAAATAGGAACATCGATTTGGTAAAATTCGCCGTCTTCACTTTCTTTTATCTCGCCGGCTTTTTTAAAATTATCTATAAATGATGAAAACATGGAATATGCAGGTATGTTTTCGCTATCATCCTCTATAAATGTCTGATTTATTTTTGAAAAATACACGTAACTCCTATTGCCGTCGTACACGATGACTTTATCAGGTTTATTAGACTCATCGTATATTTCCATGCGGTACTTTCCATTTTTATAAAACTGCTTCATGGTATATCTCTTTATATTTTTATTATTATTAAGCTGAACTTCAACATCTGAAGTATAACTTTTTAAACTTTGAATTGTTTTTTTTACATTTGAAGGCACATCTAAGTGAGACTTTTTTATGCATCCTGACAAAAAAATAGTCAATATAAGCAATAGCACAAACAAAAGTCTCCTCAATCACATCACCTCTTTACATTTTCATTGCATATGGAATATATTCAAGTATGTTTGTCGCAGTAAGTCCGTATTCTCCATACTTTTCTGAAGCCATATCACCTGCTTTTCCATGGTAGTAAACTCCGTAAATGGCCGCTTTTACCCCTTTTAATCCCTGAACCAAAAATGACGATATCATGCCGGTCAAGACATCTCCAGAGCCTGCCGTAGCCATACCCGGATTCCCTGTACAATTAATATATATGCCTTCAGTATCGTTTCCTATTACTGTTCTTGAACTTTTAAGAACAAGTGTCGCTTTATACTTTGAAATGAACTTTTCAACAGTTGCGTATATATTATTATTTATATCATCAACAGAAACTCCTAATAATCTCGACATCTCGCCCATATGTGGTGTCAAAATTACATCTTTGCCGATTATCATATCCACTGAATCAGATATAGCATTCAATGCATCAGCATCAAGAACTAATGGTTTTTCAAGCTTTAATATGACTTCTTTTACAAACTCTTTTACATTGGAGCTATTTGTAAGCCCAGGTCCTATCGCCACAGCATCGACAGTATTCGCCAACTCTAACACTTCGCCAACTGAACCTAAATAAAATGCTCCATCTTTGTCATCCAATCCATACGTTATGATTTCTTTCAAACTGCTTTGCATAATTCCTTGTATAGCCTTTGGCACAGCTAATTTAACTATGCCACATCCTGTCTTTATTGCGCTCATAGCGCACAAAGCTGCTGCACCAGTCATGTCTTTTGAACCAGCTACAATCAAAAGCTTGCCATAATCTCCTTTATGGGTATTCTTATATCTTTTAGGCAATACAACATCGTCCTGTGAAATCATATTGTATCTGCACTTAATATTGTCGACTAAATTATTCGGTATGCCTATGTCGGCCACAACCACTTTCCCAGCATAATCTACACCCGGATATACAGCAATCCCCTTTTTCATAAACTGCATAGTTACCGTAGCATTTGCTTTTACCGCACAGCCTTCTACCTTACCATTGTCACCATTTATTCCTGATGGTATATCGACAGATATGACGTATTTGCCAGATCCATTCACAATGTCTATGATGTCTTTGCTTATACCTGACACTTCTCTGTCGAGACCTGTTCCATATAGCGCATCTATGACTAAATCAGATTCTTTGATGCTCTTTTCAAGAAATTTTAGTTGCTCTTTTTGAAGGATTTCTGCCACGTAAATCCCCATATTGATTATTATGTCGAGGTTTTTCTTTGCATCACCAGAAATCAATCCTATACTTGATACTACAAAGACCTTCACATCAAAACCTCTGTTGAAAAGGTATCTTGCAGCAACAAAGCCATCTCCGCCATTATTTCCTTTACCGCACATAATCACCACATTATTTCTATTGCAACTAATCAGGTATTCTGCTGCATGTTCTGCCACAACGCGGCCGGCATTTTCCATAAGGCACACAGATGGTATTCCAAGAGAATTTATGGCTATAGATTCTATTTCTCTCATTTCTCCATTTGATACGATCTTCATAAACATCATCTCCGTTATCGTTCTATTAATGTTATTATAAACTTAAAACTGCAATAAAAAAAGAAGGCTTTAAGCCCTCATATTGCAATTTTGCATTCTTTTGCGTATTCATCGTAATCATCTATGTATTGATAATATAAATCATCCATTATGTCTGACAAATGCAGCGGTGACAAGTCATCGATGCAAAATCTCTTTGCCATATCTTCCACTTTGTCTTTGTATGGACTTACATGAACTACTACATCACCAAGCTCTTCCTTCACTATACCCTTCTCAGTTATCTGCTCCGCAATTTCGATTCCATACGACGGCACATCAACATTTTCGCCGCCATTAAATACTTTTACCTCTGATTTTACTACAGCGTATTTCCTCACTATCATCTTGTCACCATAGTTTATTGTCGATACGTACTCGCTTACTCTTTTGTAATACATAATTTTACCCCCTTAATTCGTTCTAAGCTTTGAATTTTTATCAAAAATTTACTATTAAAGTAAAAATTCTATTATAATATTCTATTTATCCCTCAAAAATCCTTCTTTTTTTTAGAATATTTTTTATCGACAGAAAATGATATAATATTCCATGTGTAAACATTTAACGCCATGCAAATAGCCGATTACATGGTTTTGCATCATAAAACCAGGTTTGTTTTTATTGAATAAGGACGAATTATGTCGAAAATTTTTTTTGCAAAAAAATAAAAAAATAAAGGGATTTTGAAATCCCATCAGCAAGTTCTCAAATGATCGATAAATTGTCTGGCGGTTCTTGGTGACATGCCATTATGCCAAGAGCTCCATCTCATCGATTCTCTTATCAATGTATCTCTGTCTAAATCAATATGATATTTTTGAGCTAAAGATTCGACTATCTTTAAATATTCTTCTTTGCCAGGTGATTGGAAAGTAACAGTTATTCCGAACCTATCTGCCAATGAAAGTTTTTCTTGCTTTGTATCTAATGAATGAATTTCACTTTGCACATTATCAGTTAAATACTCTTTTATCATGTGCCTTCTATTTGAAGTAGCATATATTAAAACATTGGTAGGAAGCTTCTCTATACCGCCTTCAAGTGTTGATTTTAGAATTTTATATTCAGTCTCATTTTCTTCAAACGATAAATCATCCAAAAACAGAATAAACCTAAGGCCTCTTTTGCTTATGACACTTATAATTTTGTTTAAATCCAAAAGATCTTGGCGACTTACCTCAATAAGCCTAAGACCTCTTTTATAGTACATATTCAATACAGCCTTTACAGTTGAGGATTTGCCAGTTCCTCTATCTCCATAAAGCAAAATGTTTGAGGCTGGCAAACCTCTCAGAAACCTATCTGTGTTATCTATGACGATTCTATGCTCATCTTCATATCCTACCAAATCTTCAAATTCAATAGGATCGGGATTTTCTACACCAACAATCTTCCCATCAAGCCATCTAAATGCTCTATACACGCCATATATGCCACAGCCATTTTCTCTATAGTATTTTGCTACATCATCAGCGTTATTGCAGTCTACCAAATATTGTCTATGCCTTTCAGATGATTCTAAAAGATGTTCCCACGAAATCACATTAAATTTCAAACACTTTCTAAGGCAATCCGCAAAATCCACTTCCGAAAATCTTTTTAAGTATTCAAGCTCTCTTTTTGCAGCCATCTTCAATGTTTCATCAATGGAATCTTGTTCAAATTTCTCAGTTAACATGCTAAATATGTTTTCATCAACTCTTGCTAATTCATCTATTTTCGATTTCCAAACCTCAGAATACACATTATTTTCCACAGCATAATTCGATAAATCCGAAAATAAATCGCTGTACAGCTCATAGACTTTGCCTTCATCCACTTTTTCACTGACAAGTAAATTTAAAATTTTTATGGCTTTGTCTACTGTAGCATCTTTCATTATATTTTTGTATATAATGATATTCTTTAAATCTTCTGTCAACTTAGATATATGCTCTTTGGTCACAACAATTATCCCCCTTATCCTTACACTATTTTAACGTACACTTTTCTATGCCTTGGACCATCAAATTCACAGAAGTATACGCCTTGCCATGTACCTAACTGTATATCCCCATTTTCTATCATCAAATTAATGCTTGTCCCTACCAAGACAGATTTTATGTGAGCATCTGAATTGCCTTCTAAGTGCTTAAATCTCATTTGAGGAATGATTTCATTAAGACCTCTCAATATGTCCTCTTTCACATCGGGATCAGCATTTTCGTTTATCGTCACACCTGCAGTAGTGTGTGGCACATGGATGAAGCAAATGCCATCTTTTATGTTGCTCGCTTTTACGATTTTTCTCACTTCATCAGTTATATCGATAATAGCCTCTCTTGCGGGCGTATCAATTCTAATAACTTCCATAGAACCACCTGCCTTCCGAATTATTTTATAAAATTATAACAAATTTATTTATGAAAATAAAATTCATCCTATAAACTTACAGAAATCTCCCAAAGAATATATTATAAGCCTATGCAACGCTCGCGTACATGCAATGTACAAAAGATTTCTGTCGTATTCGGTTTTGTAATTTTCACTTGATGCATTAAAGACAAACGCAACGTCGAATTCTATACCTTTAGCCTCATAAGGCGTAATTATGTTTACACCTTCTATCACTTCGTCGTCTTTTGAGTTCAAAAGTTTCACATTGATAAAATTCTTCATTGTGCCGTAGACTTTATTCGCTTCATCTTTTGTCTTTGCAATGACGCCAATCGTCTTATACCCATCTGCAAAAAGTTCCGAAGCATTATTTGCTATATTTATGCATATTTCTTCAAAACTATATTTGCGGACCAATTGCGGTTTATCGCCATGCCTTTCAAATGGCATTATTTTCGGAGGATGTTTAAGCAATCCAATAGAAAATTCATTTATCTCATAAGTAGATCTGTAACTATTTTCTATGAAAAACTTTTTTATTTTCCTTTTGGCAAAAACTTCATCAATAAGATCGTAAAAAGCCTCATTTATTCCTCTGTCAAGTGTTTGGTTCACATCTCCCAATACAGTGAATTTAGCATCATAAAACATCAAATTAAATATTTTATAAAAAATCTGTGAATAGTCTTGTGCTTCATCTATCACAACGTGTTTTATTTTTTTGCGAGACTTAAATCCCTCCACCTTGTACTTCAAATATAATAACGGCCCGATATCTTCGTAATATACTTTTCCATCATCTATGTTTTTACAAGTCAATTCAGCTATCTTAAAAAAATTTTCAGATAAATCTATGTTTAGTCCGTATGAAAGCCTTTTAAACAAATCTTTATCAGAAAACAGCAATCTATAAATATCTAAGAAATTGACATCTGTGAAACTATTTACTTGTTTTTTAATCCTCCTCATTTCTTTTATGGACAAAAGACGGCTGTATGCCTTTATCTCAAATTCATGGCCCTTACGATCTTCAACAAACCTCTCAATTTTGGAAAGCCTTCCTTTTCTAAGATAATGGATTTTATCAAATATCTTCATCTCTATTCTTTCAAGTCTTTTTTTCATTGGTCGGTTCATCTTGTCATTTAAAAATTCATTCTTTAAATCATGCCTGCTGTACACTACTTTGCCATCGTAATACACATCTTTAAACTCTATCACATTCCTCTCATAATATGATAAAAGTCTGTCTAAAACCGCAATAAATTCCGAAGAATTTTTAAGCCTTGCAGAATCCAACATGACTTTGTCTTCACACGACGAAAGCCTTTCTACATAATCGGACCTTTCCTCAACATGTACTACATCTCCTATGGCATTTTTTACAAAGTCCTCAAAGATAATTTCATTTACATTTTCTTCACCTAATTCTGGCAGCACATTTTTTATGTATTGACTAAAAATTTTATTGGGCGAAATTATGAGTATGTCATCTTTCTTTAAATTTTTATCTCTTTCAAAATAAAGCAAATAGGCTATCCTATGCAGTGCTATGGATGTCTTCCCACTTCCTGCAACACCTTGAACTACTAAAACATCTCCATCTACATCTCTTATTATCTTATCTTGTTCTTTTTGAATAGTTTCAACAATTGTCCTCATCTTTGCTGTAGAATTACGCCCTAAGGCTTCTCTCAAAATTTCGTCATCTATTACTATATTGCAGTCAAAGTAATATTTTAACTTCTTATCTTCAATCTTGTACTGCCGCTTTAGCACTACATCTCCTTCTATAATTCCGTCTGGAGCTTCGTAAAAGGCTCTGCCCTTTTCAAACCTGTAAAACACACTTGATATAGGCGCTCTCCAATCGTATACGATAATATCGAATGTATTCGGATCTCTCAAAGTTTTAAGCCCTATATATATTTTTTCCAATAAATCTGAACCGCTTTCTATAAAATCAAATCTACCGAAATAAGGAGAACTAGCCATTTTATTCAATGATTTAAGATTTCTTAAAATCTCATTGTAGTACACAATATGTCTTTTAAGCTCATTTATATATGGATTCACCTCTACTAATCTATCAAAATTGTCAGGTGTATTAGGCGCATATTGCAAAACATCTTCTCTCAACTGCTTTATATTTGTGCCCTCTATCATGAGCATTTGTTTCAATCTGTATATTTCATTCTCGATAAAACCGATAGTCCTATTAAGGTATTCAAACTCCAATTGATAATCATTGGTTCGCATTTTACCACTCCCTTTTAAGACTTCGATTATTAATGTTAATGTTGATATATTTTCTGTGGATATTGTGGATAAGTTTGTTAATAACTGAAATTCAATTGTTGTCAATGTGAATTACATGTTAGCATATAAAATATCTTTCCTTAATGATTGATGTTTAAAATCTTGTACAAAAAGTATATAGACATTGCATTTGTAAATACCGCCAAGGGTACTAAAACCTTGAAGCTTATGTGCTTTGTCTTATGGTGAAATATGTACATACCACAAAAAACGCCTATACCTCCCAACAAAAATGACAAAAGAAAAAGAGTTCTTTCTTTAATCCTCCACTTTCCATGAGTGGCTTTGTACTTGTCTACACCCATAGTGGCAAACGTAATGATATTCCACACAAAGATAATTAACCAAAATACTTTCACAATATTCATCCGCCTTTTTTTAAGTTTAATTTTATTTTAAAACAAAACTACAAAAAAATAAAATGAATAAAAATTTTATTCCTATCAAAATACTGTGATTTAAATCACAGTATTTTGATGTAGTCTTTTGTATACTGGAAATAGAAAAAGGAGGATGTATATCATGGAAAATAGAGTTGATAAACTAGCTGACGTACTTAAAAGGCTTAACAATAGCGAAGATCCTGAGACGGTAAAAAGCGAAGCAAGAGAATTGATAGAAGACCTTACTGCCGAAGAATTATCTTTAGCAGAGCAAAAATTAGTTGATGAAGGAATGCAAGCAGAAGAGTTAAGAGGGCTTTGTTCGGTTCACATGGAGATGCTGGAAGGACAGTTAAACGGATTGAAAGAGTCTTTGCCTGACGATCACGTGTTGCAAACACTTATATTAGAACACGATGAAATACTAAAGCTACTTGACAAATTAGAGCTTTTAAACATAAAGATACAGAAAATGTCGTCACCACAGGAAGACAGAGCCTTGTTATCAGATTTAAAAGAAACTGCAGAAGGCATTTTAAGCGCCGAAAAGCACCACAAAAGAGAAGAAGACGTATTGTTCCCTGAACTGGAAAAACTGGGTATAACAGGTCCAACAAGGATAATGCGTCTTGAGCATGACGAGATACGATTGAGAAAAAGAAGTTTGGTAGAGCTTGCAAGCAACATCGACTACATCGATTTTGCAGATTTTAAAGACAGAGTGAAAGAACTATCAAGCTACATCGTATTCAACATGAGAGATCATATCTTTAAAGAAAATTACATCCTATATCCCACGGCCTATGAGGCAATTGAAGATGATAAACTATGGGCTGACATGAAAAATAGATGCGATGAAATAGGATACTGCCCATTTACACCATTAAAGTAATTTACAAGGTGGCATTACCACGCCACCTTGTTTTTTTATTGCTTTTCTGCATATAACCTATCGTCTTTCAATATGTGCTTTTCAATCCAATCCACCAAAAAGTTTAAAATATCTTTTATGTACTCGTCTTGATTTTGATCTATCTTATCTAAATCTATGTTGTTAATCTTCTCTTTAAAGTCATCGTGCAGCACTTTATGTGAAAGCAACTTTTTAAAGCCTATGCTTTTCATGTAGCCTTCTTCATAGTCAAAATGGTAAATCGTATAGTCCTTCAACTCTTTTATTATGTCTACAATGTGATCGTATTTATCAATGGCAAATTCATTCTTCAATAAATCGTACGCTTCATTTGCAATATCAAAAAGTCGCTTATGCTGCTTGTCTATCTCGTCAATGCCAAGCCTAAAATCTTCTTTCCAAGTTATCATTCAATCTCCTCCCCATAATTTTTTTATAATTTTAACATATATACGATTTGCGAACAATATCTCATAAAAAATTTTTCAGTAGTCTTAAAATCAAAAAAATTGTATAATAGATACGGTGTAAATATTATTTGGGGTGATCATATGAAATACAAAATGGTTGTAGCAGACGCAGATGGGACTTTGTTAGACGACAAAAAAAAGATCTCTGAAGTCACGAAAAATAGTGTAAAAAAGTTTCGCAATATGGGAGGTATTTTCACATTGGCAACAGGTAGAGGCATCATATCAGCGACTCCATACATAAAAGAACTTGATATTGATGTGCCTGTCATACTTTTTAACGGATGTGTAATATACGATCACATAAATAAAAAAATACTGCATGAAAATTATCTCTCTGACGATTTATACAAGCTTATAGCGAAAAAATGGCAAGAAGGAAAATACGATGTAGACATTCTTGTATACAGTATAGACGGCATATACATAAATAAGATATCCGATTTCATCAAATCATACATGGAAACAGAGCACGTAAAATGCGATTTAATCGAAGATCTCCGCAAACTTGATAAAATTATAAAGGTGCTTTTCAGAGGAAATAGGGACACATCTTTAGAGCTTGTAGACGAAATAAGGCAATCATCAAACGAGCCTTTTACGTGCGTACAGTCAGACGAATATTTTATAGAAATTCTCCCTTATGGCACTACAAAAGGATCCGCACTCATAAAATTATGTGATATTCTCAACGTAGACATTAATCAGGTTGTAGCAATAGGCGATCAAGACAATGACAAAGAAATGATAATCAAAGCAGGATTTGGCGTTGCCATGGGAAACGCTGATGACGCCATAAAAAGAAACGCCAACTATGTAGCAAAATCCAATTTAGAAGATGGTGTCAGCGATGTAATAGAAAAAATCATACGCGATGAGTTTTAAAAAAGCCGGTAATCCCGGCTTTTTTAATGACTGACCTGGAAGTCATATACCATCTTCGATATTTCCCTTATTACAGTATAGGCATCCGAATTATCAGATCCATCTACATTGTTGCCCATGATGGTCAAAATATACGGTTTTTGCGTATAAAAAACAATAGCTGTATCATTTACTACATTTGATAGATTTCCAATTTTATGAGCAACAGTTATATTGCTTGGCAAAGGATATGAGATCCTATCGTTATAAATAGTATTTTCAAGATAACTTAGAAGCTCTCCTGCCGTGCTGCTGTGCGCATTTGCATAATTTAATATATCCTCCATGTAGATGCTTAAATCCCTTGGAGATGTGACATTATCTGAATATGGCACAACATAAGCACCTAAACTTTCTATGAAATTCAAATAATTGTCATATCCTACAACTCTCATCAACATATTTGATGCTATATTGTCGCTTTCTTCTATAGATTTTTTTGAAAGTTCCCTAATTGTATAATAAGTTCCAACAGGATCATATTGTATAGAGCCAGACCCGCCTTCATAATCTTGTGATATATACTGTACTTCCATATTTGGATCTAATTTCCCTTCGGTTATAAGTGTATACACATAAAAATTTAGAGGAACTTTATATGTGCTGGCGGCAATAAAGGATCCATAACCATTTATATCAAAAGTCTCGCCAGAGTTTAAGTCTATGAAGTATACTCCGTAATTTCCCGTATGCTGGCTAAGCAGTGTCTCAATATTTTCTTTAAGTTCCTGATAATTAGAAGCATTGTCAAGCTGTTGCGGTACTGTCACTGGCGGATGTGGTATAAGCAGCTTCTCGCCAACATATAAAGATGCGTTGTCACTCAATCCGTTTTCATCCAGAATATCTTGAACAGATGTCCCGTATTTCTTCGCTATAAAATAGATATTGTCATTTGGTTGTACATAATAGACAACTGGATTTTCCCACGAAGCATTTTGAATAGCATTGTAAGTATTAGGTCCTACAATCCCGTCTGCAACCAAGTTTTCTGCTTTTTGAAAATCTAATACTCCATTTAATGTGTTATTGCCAAAAACACCATCAATAGCACCCGTGCTAAATCCAATGCTATTTAATATGCTTTGTAGCTCCGATACATCAGTACCGTAAGTCCCTGTGCATAAAAGCCTTGAGCCAAATTGAAATTGTGGAAGTCCGCTATCACCGTATGATATGACAGGCACAAAGACCATGCTCAACATTAATAGATATAAAAATAACATTTTAATCTTGCGCAAACTGCATTCCCCCTTTCCGGTATATTATATAATATATATATTTATATGTCATTAGTATATACGAACCTTGATTTCCATAATATATCATTAATAAAAACTTTATCGCTTGAAAATCAAAAGCCTCAGATACATATTCCAAACATATATCTAAGGCTTTTTAATATCATACATTGTCGTTTAATAAAACCATGTGTACATGGTCTTCCCATTTACCATTAATTTTCAGATACTTATATGCTATTCCTTCATTGTAAAATCCCAATTTTTCGACTACTTTTAATGATGGCTTATTCCTCGGCATGATGTTTGCCTCAATTCTGTGCAGCTTAAAATCGTCAAAAATTATATCAATTCCTCTTTTAACCGCTTCAGTCATATAACCATTATTGATTTCATCTTTGTCTAATTTGTACCCCAAATGACATGATAAGAATGCGCCTTTTACGATGTTGTTAAAACATACTGTACCGATTATTTTTCTGTCATCATTCTTTTTAAATATCCACATTCTAAGCAAATCATTATTTTCGATGCCTGTCAATTCCTTTTCCAGATTTTCCTGCTGATACTCCTTTGTGTAAAACTTCTCATCTCTTAAAGGTTCCCACTTCTGTAAAAAAGTCCTATTTCTCAAATAGTAGTCTAATACTAATTCTGCATACGTTTTATCCAGTACTTTTAATATTAATCTTTCCGTTTCGTAGACTTTTTGCATGCATAACTCCTCCCTTCTTTTTTATTATTTTTTGCTTAAATTCATTTCAAACTCAATCTCATGTTTAATTGGTATGCCATAATTGCCTAATAATGGTATAGACGGCTTTAATTTTCTCGCAGCATCCACAGCATTGAGATGTATTTTCACCATATCAAATCCACGTTTTTGGTAAAAACGAATTGCATTTATATTATCATTTGTCGTAACCAATTTTATTTTTGTACATTTTTTATTGATTGCCTCTTGGATGATTTTATTTAAAAGAGCAGTTCCAATACCCTGATTTTCCTTCAAACTGTCTAAAGACACGATTTCACATTCACTATCCTTAATTCTATATGTCACTAACCCAATAATTTCATCTTTTTCATGTGCAATAAAGCCTTCTAATTTTGTCATATCGACTATTTCACCACCTACAACCATTTCAGTTGAAAACCAGCGAGATCTTATAAAATGATTTACGCGTTGACGATCATCAATCGATATTGGTTTAATGTGCATATTCATTACACCCTTTCTGTGCTCTATTAATCATTTTGTATATTTATTTCAATTAATCCTCTATAAAATTAAATCTACACTTCTAATATCATTACATCATAAGCAAATTCAATTTCTTTGTATTCTTTTATAATTCTAAATAATCGTCATATGACTTTTATTGGGTGTTGCATTTAATATTGCAATTTAAGATCAAAAATGTCTTTTTTGAAATTCATGAAACACCACCCTAATTTAATTTTATCCAATGTACCCTCCTATCCTTTCTAAATCCTGCTTTTAATGCCAGGTTCATAGACTTTACATTATCTTCTTCAATATGTACAAATGGAAATTCGCCAAGTTCCAGAAGCCTCTTTATCATTGCAACAGTTACATCCATGCCATATCCTTTCCTTCTGTAATCTTCCAATACATTCAAAAAACCTATTGCTCCATCATCATGTGTAATTGCCCACGCCACCAGCTTTTCATTTTCATAAATGCCAAGACCAATGCCATTTTTTATCCTATCTTCAATATATTCAATTGATATATACTCTTTATACTTGGAATTCTCGAATATATATGGAGCATCTGCAATTGATAAGTCAACAACATGTGATTTTACGGTCGGCAGTGGTACATTAGAATCATAGACTAATTTCATACTGGTAAGTTGAGACTTTATTTTCCTGTTTTTCACAATATATGAGAGCATCCAGTCCTCAATGACTGCAAAACATTTATCCTCCTCATCCAACCCCTCAATAAGTTGAAAGAACTCATCATAGGATTTGCTGCTAATATAAACCCAATCTTCATCGCTTATTCCTCTAACAAGTACTGAATCTCCAACTGATTCAATGTTATAAATAGGATAATTTCTAATAAAGTTGATGATATTAATGTTCCTTGTTTTGTCTTTTTCAAGCAGTTTTAATACCTTGCCACTTAAAAAATCTAATACCTTTCTTAGAAGTATCGGCTGTACATCCGCATAAGTAAGATTATCAGGCATCATTTTAAAAAAGCTTACTTCGCATATCTCGCTATCTGGCAAAGGCCCCATTTCATTTACTTTTGCATAAAGCAATCTCCCAGATGTAGTTATCTCATCTATGGTAACAGAGTAATCACATATGGGCTCAATTTTGTATTTTAACGCCCCTGTTTCCTCAAACAGCTCCCTTGAAGCAGTTACATTAATATCTTCATTCTTTTCTCTGTGACCGCCAGGCACTTCCCATGTATTTTTGTCCTCATGCCTTACAAATATCCATTTTCCTTTATAAGTAGCAAATATAACAGCAAAATTAAACTGACTATTGCTTAATCCACCTATCCTGTAAAACTTTATCTCCATAGTTATACCCCAATCTCATTTACTTTTCTTAAAATTTTTATATAGACCCTTAAATAAAATTGATACCTATATTTTCACTTTTAACACAATTTCTTGAGTCAATTTTCACAAAATTTTTTCGCGTAAATTTAATTATGGAATTAGTTTGAATTGATTTTTTCATCTATATCATTATACTTAAAATGATTATCACTGAACAAAAATTTACCTTTATTTACTGCCTTGCCTTTCCTGTCAAATGCTCAATATTAATTTTAATGACTTTTGCCTTAATACCACTCTTTCGTATGTATTCCATCCCTTTCTCCATAAACTCGCCAGAGTATTTTTGAATTAGCGCAACCAATGCATCCTCCTTTTCCTTATCATATACTTCCACCGCACGTCCAAACACTATTACACTCTCATACCTATAACTAAACTTATCAGGTATTGGTTCAGTATTGCCAACCACACAAAAAGAAACTTTATTGTTATGAACAATATTGTCCAACTTGCTTCCTTCAGCAGCACAATGAAAATAAATGTTTCCTTCATGGTATATGTAGTTTAGAGGAACTCCATAGGCATATCCATTTTCACATACTGTAGATAACACTCCATATTGTCCTTTTCTTAACAGTTCAATAGCCTGTTCGTCATCAATAGATCTATCTTTTCTTCTCATTTCCTTAAACATTTTCTGCTTTCCCCCATAATTAAATAGTATTCTTTTATCATTATACACTAAACTTTATTATAAAAAATTTAAATAAAAAAATTAAAGAGAATGAAATTATAGCTTATTTTTTACATTCTCTTTGAAAAATAATTTGAAAAGAAGATAACCAATGCAAGTTCTATTAAAAGTAGTGAAGCAACCATGATTAAAACCATTTTATTAACATTCATAAATCCTAATGCCATAACCAAAACTAAAATCACATAATTCATAATTTTGCTTGTCATATAACCAACCTTTTCTCTGATTCTTGTATTGCGTTCATCATTTACCTCTATCTCTATCAATCTCTTTATTCTTTCTTCTTCCGTTGCTGATATTGTAAAAGAACGCAACAAATTGCCAACCCCAAACACCAATATTACAGAACCTAAGCCAATACATAAACCTGAAACCATTTTTAACTCTTCTTTTGTAAATACAAAACCTCCTAAAAATAATAGTACCAATCCTACTACCGCGGTAGATAAATACGACAATTTTCTATCCATTATTCTTCCTCCTCATAAATAAAAATATCTTCAATCTGCATATCAAAATATCGGGCTATCCTAAATGCCAATATGATTGAAGGATTATATCGCCCATTCTCAAGAGAACTTATCGTCTGTCTTGACACTTTTAACGCTTCTGCAAGTTCTTCTTGTTTAATGCCACGCTGTCTTCGTATTTCTTCCAGCCTGTTTTTCACAAATTATCACTTCCTTTTATGGAAAGTTCACTTTACATTTTTATTTTATCGCTTCATTTGCCGAATGTCAAGCTGACTTTACATCCTTAAATAAAAAATAACTTCTTGATGTTTTATTCCCATGTACAAACAAAAAAGCAGTCCCATCGTATTTCTCACGATTTCCCTGCTCTTTAAAAACTTATTGACGAAGACAATATTCCCAACTAAAACGCATCACAAATTTTAATTTAATCATCAAAGCTTTTTGCCAAATCAGCCAAGGTTTTGTCATTTACTCTATACACAGTCCACTCATCCATTGGAACTGCCCCTAACCGTTTATAAAATTTAATAGATGGTTCATTCCAATCAAGGCAGCTCCATTCAAGTCTGCCACAATTTCTTTCTACAGCAAGCTTTGCCAAAAATGACAGCATTATTTTACCAAGTCCTTTACCTCTCATCTCAGGCTTTATATACAGATCTTCTAAGTATATCCCCGGCCGCCCTAAAAAAGTGGAAAAATTATAAAAGAATAATGCAAATCCTACAGGTTTATCCTCATACTCACCGATAATAACTTCTGCGACTTTACGGTCAAACAATGATTCTTTCAATAATTTCTCCGTCGCCACAACCTCATGCAACATATTTTCATATTCAGCCAGCTCTTTGATAAAGCTTAAAACTAATGCCACATCTTTTTTCCTCGCAAATCTTAATTTAAACTTTTCAAGCTTTGTATCGATTAATTCACTCATTCTTTAGGCCCTCCTACAGCATAGTATTGTCAAAAGTTTTGTCACTAAATTCGACTCATACCCTTGATTTTTATTCAACAGATATCGTTTTTTGCTTCAACTTTCCTGCTTTTTCATTGCAGGAGTTTTTAACGATATCATCTAGATTTTCATGCTTAATATTTCTCCAGGCAATCCATCCATTTCGCATATCATATGTGTGGTAAATCCATTCTTAATTAATATTTTCCTGGAAGCAATGTTATTGGGGTCTATAATCGCTATAATTTTATTTATTTGCTTACTTTCCTTTGCTTTATCAATTAATAACTTAGCAATTTCACTACCAATCCCTTTACCCCAATAATCAGGCAATAACATATAACCAAGTTCTGCTTCTGTAGAACTCCGTTCTTTTACTTTTAGCAAAGCAGACCCAATAAATTTATTAGTTGAAATTTCCATTACTTTAAAATTGCCAAATAAATTATGCAATTTATTATTACTCAAAACTGAATTATACCTTTTTACTGCTTCATCTAAAGAAATAGCCCTTCCCGTAATCATAGCCATTACTCTTTCATTACTAACCAACTTAAAATATTTATCAAAATCCATAGATGTAAATTTTTCTAAATATATTCCTTTATTCATAAACTCACCCCTATTTTATTTGTAATAATTATTTGAGAAAATCGCGCAATTAATCTTTTAATTAAAGTATATTGCTTCATTTCCATCAAACTCAGCTATATCTCCATGCCATGAACATTTATAAACATACTTATCCTGTTCAAATAAAGAAGGTCCTCTAAATGGGTTTTCAACAAGCACTGCCTTTAACGCACTTTTCAAGCATTTGCTGAATCCTGACGGGATTTCGTCAACAAGCATCTTCCCGTAGTAATTCATCCCCCATATGGGCTTCTGGTTTTCAAATACCACTTCTTCATCAATAAAATCATCACTTCCAAAGTAAGAGTCTATGTACAGTAAATTACCTTCACCATAATGTAAATCCTTTGAGTTCGGTCTCGAAGATACAGAAATAGCCCCATCTCCAGCATATGTATTCTTTTTTGCTCTGACCAGAAATCCTTTCAAAGCCAATTCTGTACAGTTCAATATACCACCCTTCCTATTTATTCTCGCTCTATTTCTTTACTCTTTTTATAATCACTGTAATAATACTCAATGCTGCTAAAACTATAAATATTATAAGTAAGCTCCAGATTAATTGTTAATTACACAGAAAAACCATAAATAATCTAATATTTAATGGCATTGCATTAATTTTTTTATAACTTAATTATGATACGCTTTTGTTAAATCCAAACTTCTTGTTTTTACCTCAAAAATACATGTTAATCATATTATACCATATGTCAACGATTTAACCATGTTTAATCATAACCTAGAACATTCATCTATCTTATGTTAAAATATTTTTAAAAAAAGTATCGAAAGACAAGGTGGGAATATAATAAATGAATATTGAGATTAAAAAAGCTACAATTGAAGAAAAATCTATACTCCGAAATTTATTGGAATTATACCAATATGACTTTAGCGAATTTGACGGTAGTGATATTAATGAGCACGGATTATTCGGGTATAAATATCTGGATCACTACTGGACTGAAAATAACCGTTATCCTTTCATAATAAGAGTTAATGGCAAATTGGCTGGCTTTGTCCTTGTAAGGGATCTTATAAACACCGATAATACTATTACTCACTGCATTTCGGAGTTTTTTATTATGAGAAAATACAGAAGACAAGGAATCGGCAAAACAGTTGCTCAAAAAGTTTTTGATATGTTTCCAGGCTATTGGAGTGTAGCCCAAATTGAACAAAACATTCCTGCACAAAACTTCTGGAGAAAAGTCATCTCTGAATACACAAAAGGCAATTATCGTGAAATTTATCAAAATGATGATAATTGGGTAGGCCCTATACAATTGTTTATATCAAAAGGTGCACCTATTATAAACAACAATTTTAATTGCGCGAATAATGATAAAATCGATTAAGGTCAACAAAAAAATCATGGCACCAGCAAGAGTTTTTACCACATTTCCGCCATGATTTTTTACTAACTCCATTTTTATCACATATACCCGTCATCGTATGCTTATTATATATCTTCATCAATCATTTTTTAAATCTTATAAAAGTCTTATTGTTAAAACTACCATACTATTTTATTTCAACTCTCGCTGTTTCTAACCACTTATCTAATGCACTTTTGCTAAATATATAATCATTACCTATTTTGATATATGGTATACCTGAATCTTTTTCGTTAACAATGTCTAATAATTTACTTTCCTCAATTCCTAAATATGAAGATGCTGTAGATAAGTCATAAGTATTTCTTGTGTAAGCAACATTAGCATTGTTATTGTACATATTATTTACGATATTACTTAATCCTTGAGACATATCAGACAAACCAGTACCAACATAATCTCCATTGCTTCTCATTCCATTTGCAATGATAACAGCACTTATAATAATAGATATTGACAAGCAAATAATAGAAAATGGCAATGCCTTATCTTTTAACATGGTATAATCACTCTCCCTTTTATAGTTCAATATAACATTATTATACATTAAATAAATTTATTAACACAAATTATATTAAAATAAACTTCATCTACACAGCCCTCAACACCTTATACTTTATTCCTGATAAAAAGTAAACCCCGCAGTAAGACAAATGTTACCCTATGTCCACTGCGAGGTTTTGGAATAAACTTTATTATCATGGAGAAAATTTATTTTTATTCAACTGTCACGCTCTTTGCGAGATTTCTTGGTTTGTCGACATCACAGCCTTTTTCTACTGCCATGTAGTATGCTAAAAGCTGCAGCGGTATTACCGTTATTATTGGTGCGACTTCTTCCATAGTCTTTGGTATATAAAGGACTTTTTCGACTATGCCCTCTAATTGGTTGTTGCCTTCCATCGCAAAAGCAAGGACGTATCCGCCTCTCGTTGTAACTTCTCTTATATTGCTTAACATCTTTTCAAAAAGGTGTTCTTGAGTTGCTAACGCTATGACTAATGTGCCATCTTCAATAAGAGCCAATGTGCCATGCTTCAACTCGCCTGCCGCATAAGCTTCTGAGTGTATATATGATATTTCTTTTAGCTTTAGTGATCCTTCCATTGCGACAGCATAGTCAAGACCTCTTCCTAAATAGAAGACATCTTTTGAATTAAAATGATTTGACGCAAATTCTTGAAGCTCATCTTTATAATCCAGTATGTGTTTTGCTTTATCTGGTAGCTGCTTTAATTCATCGCATATAGCTTTAGCGTATTCTTTATCTATTGTTCCTTTTTTGAGTGCTAAATCCAATGCGATCAGATACAATGCTACAAGCTGTGTCGTATAAGCTTTTGTAGACGCAACGGCAATTTCAGGTCCCGCCCAAGTGTATATGACATCATCAGCTTCTCTTGATATGGAGCTACCTACAACATTTGTAATTGCTATAACTCTTGAGCCATTTCTTTTGGCTTCTTTTAAAGCAGCAATAGTATCTGCAGTTTCACCTGATTGACTGACTACTATAGTCAATGTCTTTTCGTTTATAATAGGTTCTCTGTACCTGAATTCTGATGCTATGTCGACTTCTACTGGTATCCTGGCAAACTTTTCAATCACATATTTACCTACTACACCAGCATGGTATGCCGTTCCACAAGCGACTATGAATATCTTATCGATTTTATCTATTTCATCTTTTGTTATATTTACCTTATCCAAAACTATTTCGTTGTCGTTGACTATACGTCCTCTTAATGTGTCTTTTATAGCGTTTGGCTGTTCGTGGATTTCTTTCAACATGAAATGCTCATAGCCGCCTTTTTCTGCTGATTCTACATCCCATTTTACCTCAAACACAGATTTTTCAACATCTTTTCCAAATGCATCTATGACTTTGATGCTGTCCTTTTTTATTATCGCAATTTCTTTATCATCAAGGAAGTAAACTTTTCTGGTGTATTTCAGTATTGCTGGTATATCTGATGCAATATAATTTTCTCCATCGCCAAGTCCTACGATAAGTGGAGCGTCTTTCTTGGCTGCCACAATCATGTCTGGATGATCCTTTGACAACACTCCAAGTGCATACGAACCATCAATCCTGTCAAGAACTTTCATGACAGCTTCCACAATATCTCCATTGTAATAGTACTCGAGAAGATTTGCCACCACTTCTGTATCTGTTTCTGACTTAAATGTGTAACCTTCTTCTATAAGTCTCTTTTTAAGCGGCAGATAATTCTCGATTATGCCATTGTGAACGACAGCTATTATACCCGATTGTGACAGGTGTGGATGTGAATTTATATCAGATGGTTCTCCATGTGTTGCCCATCTGGTATGGCCAATTCCAATAGAACCAAAAAGATTCTCTTTTTTCAACGATTCTTCAAGCTGGCTTATTCTACCTTTTGCCTTTTTTATATTTATATTGCCATCATTTATCACAGCTATTCCTGCTGAGTCATATCCTCTGTACTCCAACTTTTTAAGTCCTTCTACTAATATTGGTGTCGCCTGTTCATCACCAATATATCCAACAATTCCACACATAGTAAATGTCTCCTCTCAGTATTTTTATTAAGTTACCCTGCTCAAACCGCTCTATGCCAATGGTCACCCATGGTTTTCCCGGTTTTTTATCGACCGCAGGAAGCCGCAGGGCATCCGCCGATAACTCGATTAACCCTGTCCTCGTCAACTTAGAGTTTCCCCTAAGTCCAGGCGCTTTTATTCAGTTGTGTGTTTCATGGGCATTCCCCCTTTCAAAGTATTTAATAATATTAATAAGGAAGTAATAATACCTCCTTTATTAATCATGCATTATCCTAACTTCTTTTCAATCAAATTTGCCAATTCTCTGGCCATTGATTCTATCTTCTCTTGATCTTTGCCTTCTACCATCACTCTTACTAATGGTTCTGTCCCTGAAGGTCTTATAAGGACTCGACCTTCTCCTTTCATCTCTTCTTCAAGTTTTTCTATCTCTCTTGCTATGTCTTCATCGTCCATGTATTTATATTTCAGCTCATTTTTTACTTTTGCATTTATCAAAACTTGCGGATATGAAACCATGACATTGGCCAATTGTGACATCTTTTTGCCGCTTTTAACGAGCAATTCAGCCACTTTTAAAGCGGTTATCTCGCCATCGCCTGTTGTGTTGTGATCGAGGAAAATTATGTGTCCCGACTGTTCACCGCCTATTGAGTATCCATTTTTCACCATTTCCTCTAAGACATATCTATCTCCAACTTTTGTCTTTACCACATCTATGCCATTTTGCTTTAATGCTATGTCTAATCCTATATTGCTCATAACCGTGACGACAACTGTGTTTTTATTTAGTTTCCCTGTATTTTTAAGATGTATACCACACATAGCCATTATGTGGTCTCCGTCTACAACATCGCCATTTTCATCAACTGCAATAAGCCTGTCTGCATCGCCATCGAAAGCAAACCCTACATCAGCACCCGTTCCAGCTACAATCTCCTGAAGCACTTTCGGATTTGTAGATCCACATTTGACATTTATTTTTTCTCCGTTTGGATGTGAACCGTATAATATCACGTCTGCCCCTAATTCGTGAAAAAGTATAGGTGCAACTGTGCTGCTTGCTCCATACGCACAATCTAAAACCACTCTAAGTCCCTTTAAATCACAATCTATAGTAGATTTCAAAAATTCAATGTAATCCCTCTGTGCGCTCTCACTTTCCACTACATTTCCAACATCCAATCCTGTAGGTGTTGGCAACTGGCTTTTTTCATTTGTTATCTTCTCTATTTTGTCTTCTACTTCATCAGGAAGCTTATATCCATCTTTATTAAAAAATTTGATGCCATTGTATTCAACAGGATTATGTGACGCTGAAATGACGACACCAGCATCTAATTTATAATGTCTTGTCAAATATGCAACAGCAGGTGTAGGTATGATACCAGCATCTATGACTTCTGCTCCAACAGACGTAAGTCCTGCCGTCAATGCGCTTTTTAGCATATCTCCAGATACTCTGCTGTCACGCCCTATTAAAATTTTTGGCCTTCTTGAACATTCCGTCAAAACATACGCACCAGCTCTTCCAAGCTCAAACGCAAGTTGTGGCGTAAGATCTTTGTTGGCAATCCCTCTTACACCATCTGTGCCAAATAATCTAGCCATAAAATCCATTCCTTTCAGTATCAAAAAATCATACGATAATATTTTATCACACTAATAGATCCAATGCAATTTACCGTAGGTATGCTTAATTCTATGAATAATTTAGCACAATCCCTCACAGCTATTTTAAATTCCGATTATTTATAAGGCTATTTAATGAATTTAACACTTCATGAGCCATTTTATCCAAGCAATCGCCTTTATCCATCAATACATCTGGGTATATGCTTTTACCTATCGTTACAGAAATCCTTCCTGCATGTGGAAGATACTCTCCCATAGGCAATACAACATCAGTTCCGCTTATACCTACAGGCACAATTGGGTATCCTGTTTTGCATGAGATATACATGGCACCTTTGTAAATTTTTATTACGCTTTTGTCAAGTGATATTCCTCCCTCTGGAAACAAAGCGATAGATCTCCCATCATCAAGCATCTTGATGGCTTTCTTTATTGCGTTTACATCTGCAGAATTTTTTTTGATAGGAATTGCTTCTAAGGCGTTTAAAATCAAATTCAAAATAGGTATCTTATACAAATCCTTGCTGGCTATGAAAAAAACTCTCCTATCGATGGCGTCCATAAGGACTACAGGATCTAATATGCTTTTGTGATTAGCCACAAATATACATGGTCCATCCGGCAAATCGCCTAACAAATCTACGCTGAGTCCAAAAAATAGGGATATAATCGCTAAAGTAATGACCTTAATAAAATAGTACAGAATCATTCATACCACCTATAATTATAATAGATAAAACAGAAAAAAAAGTTCTTTAAAAATGAAACCTCCACAATGGGAGGTTTTTATCTTACCACAAGCTGAGAAGCTATAAATTCTTTGCCTCTTTCGTATGCTTTTATATTTAAAGGTATGAGATTTTCTTTGCCTTCAAAAACCTTGCCAAACGCAGTTTTAATAGCAGCCTCACTGATCATGTTTTTTAAACCAATCAAAGCCCCAATCATGATTGAATTAGCCACTTTGAGATTTCCCAGTTGATTTGCAATATCATTTGTGGGAATTCTGTATACTTCAATATCCCTTCTTTTGTGTTCTATAGTAATCAATGAGCTATTTATAAGCAGCAATCCACCTTTTACAATATCTTGCTCATACTTTTCTAAAGAAGGCCTATTCATAGCAACAACTACAGTTGCCTCGTTTATTATGGGAGAACCTACTGGTTCATCAGATATGGTAACATGGCAGTTGGCTGTGCCTCCTCTCATCTCTGGTCCATACGACGGCAGCCACGATACGTTTTTTCCATCCATCATTCCTGCGTATGACATTATAAGCCCCATCGACATGATGCCCTGTCCGCCAAATCCTGCAAATATTATCTTTTCATTCATTTTATTTTTCCTCCTCTAAGGTGTTTTTGTATACACCTAATGGATAGTATTGCTCCATCTTGTCTTTTATCCATTTTAATGCTTCGTTTGGTGACATGCCCCAATTTGTTGGACAGCTTGACAGGACTTCTATCATTGAAAATCCTTTTTTGTCTATTTGGGCTTTAAATGCGTTTTTGATTGCTTTTTTGGCATTTAATACGTGTTTTACGTCATACACTGATACTCTTTCGATGTATGCTGCTCCTTCTAATGTTGATAGCATTTCACACATTTTTATTGGGTATCCGTTTGTTTCTGGTTTTCTTCCGTATGGGGTTGTGAGGGTTTCTTGCCCTATCAGTGATGTTGGTGCCATTTGGCCTCCTGTCATGCCGTATATGGCGTTGTTTATGAATATTACTGTTATGTTTTCTCCTCTTGCTGCTGCATGTACTGTTTCTGCTGTTCCTATTGCTGCTAAGTCTCCATCTCCTTGGTATGTGAATACTATTTTGTCGGGGTGTACTCTTTTTATGCCTGTTGCTACTGCTGGTGCTCTTCCATGGGCTGCTTCTTGCATGTCGCAGTTGAAGTATTCGTAAGCGAATACGGCGCATCCTACTGGTGCTACGCCTATTGCTTTGTCTAATACTCCTAATTCTTCCATTGCTTCTGCTACAAGTCTATGGACTATGCCGTGTGTGCAGCCTGGACAGTAGTGAAATGGCGCGTCTGTTAGTCCTTTTGTTTTTTGAAATACTACTGCCATTATTTTTTCCCCCTTATTTTCTTGATTTCTTCTAATATGGCCATGGGTTCCGGTACCATTCCTCCTACTCTTCCGTAGAAGTGGACTTCTTTTTGTCCGTTGACTGCTAATTTTACGTCTTCTACCATCTGTCCCATGCTCATTTCTATGGTTAGGTAGGCTTTTACGTGGTCTTTCGTTTTTTTGAATGGTTCTTCTGGAAATGGCCATAGTGATATGGGCCTTATTAAGCCTACTTTGATGTTTTCTCTTTTTGCTAATTCGATTACGTTTTTGGCGACTCTTGCTATTGTGCCGTATGCTACAAGTATTATTTCTGCTTCTTCGCAGTTTGTCATTTCGTATCGTACTTCTTCTTTTGCTGCTTTTTCGTATTTTTTGAATATTTCTATGTTGTGTTTTTCTAATACTTGTGGGTCTAATTCTAATGAGTTTATGATGTTTCTTTTGTTTCTTGTTCCCATGCCTGTTGTGGCCCATGGTTTTTCTTCTATTTTGTTTTCTTCTTTTTTTAGGATGTCAAAGTCTACTGGTTCCATCATTTGGCCTAACATGCCGTCTCCTAATATCATTACAGGGTTTCTGTATTTGTCAGCTATGTGGAATGCTTGTTGTACTAGTTCTGCCATTTCTTGTATTGTTGATGGTGCCAAGACTATGAGTTTGTAGTCTCCATGTCCTCCGCCTTTTGTGGCTTGAAAGTAGTCTGATTGGGACGGCTGTATTCCTCCTAATCCTGGTCCCCCTCTCATTATGTTGGCTATTACGCATGGTACTTCTGCTCCTGCTATATATGATATTCCTTCTTGCATCAGGCTTATTCCCGGGCTTGATGATGTTATAAGGACTCTTGCTCCTGCTCCTCCTGCTCCATATACCATGTTTATTGCTGATACTTCGCTTTCTGCTTGTAAGAATACTCCTCCTACTTCTGGCATTCTTTTTGCCATGTACGCTGTTACTTCGTTTTGTGGTGTTATTGGATATCCGAAATAATGCCTGCAGCCGGCTTGTATTGCAGCTTCAGCCAGTGCTTCGTTTCCTTTCATGAGTACTTTTGCCATATCTATCCCCCTCTTATTTTATAACTGTTATGACTGTGTCTGGACACATTATTGCGCAGAATCCGCAGCTTATGCATTTTTCTATATTTTCTTCTTTTATCATGGCAGGGTGGTACCCTTTTACGTTTAATTTGTCTTTGTCCATTTCTATTATGTGTTTTGGACATGCTTCAACGCATAGTTCGCAGCTTTTGCACAAGTTTTCGTTAAATATGACTTGCTTCAATTTCATCATCTCCATCATATTTTATTCCAAGGTGTTTTCATGTAAAGATCTATAGGAAAAACGTCATATCCCATATTTTTAAGCTTTTCAGCTACATCTTTCTTGGCTGCTGTCATCTTTATAGGAATGCCTGTCCTCCTTGATACGTCTTCCATTACTTCAATCCCTCTTATTACATCGTCTGCCGTCGTCTCGTACGACAGATGTGTGTTATTTACAAGATGCGTCACTTTTATTCTTGCCGCATTTTCTACAAGAGTCATGTACTTTATTGCAGATTCCGCATCTTTTGTAAACGGTCTGTTTATATTTATTACAAAAAGCACATCTACATCTTTCTCGGCTAATATATTGTGATATTGCCCAAATGCGATTGCTCCTGCATCATCGCCACCAATATCAAATACAGCATATTTTTCCTCGTCTTGTATAACGCTGTATATATCTCTTGATAATGCCGGCATATCTGCATTCATGTATTTTTCATCCACACCAATTACTCTTATGCCCCATCTATCTAAAAGCTCTTTTCTAACTTCTCTTGACCGAAAATATGGATTTACTATATCAAGATCTACTATGTCTACATCATATCCACATGTCTTTATATACCTTGCGTAATTTATGGCTATTTCTGTTTTACCTGTGCCATAATGCCCAAGAACTACGGTCAGTCGTTTAAAATCCATTTTGATCATCCTTTTATTATAAAATAAAGATCATTGAACATTGACGTCCACAGATTGTGGATTTACCTTGACTATTTTAAGATTCAAATTCGTCGTCACATTTACTGGCAATGTCTGTGTACCTGTAGTTGCATTTGTAGCATCTACATAAGCGCTAAAATCGCTGGAAGTAGCCGAATCTACTACATTTTCTGGGCCAGTGACAGTTACTACGATATTTGGATTTAAAATAGTGACATTTTTGTTGTCGCCACCTTTAACGTCTATGCTGCTTATAGTAATGTTATTTGTAACTATCTTTTCAATATCTATAAAAACTTTTGCGGTGCTATCGCTTTTCACAAGGCTAACGCCATTTGGAAGATCAAAAGGCACGCTTTCGGTGACAGACACATTCTTGCCCGATATGTCTATCTGCTTAGTGTCAACGCTTTTGATGGTGTTTAATACAGCATCATCTCCCGTCACATAAACGTACTCAGGCAAGACACTTACTTGTGCAACATCATATCCATCCATAGGTTTGCCAAATATCTTTGCATTCACAGGTACTCTTATGGCCTTGTTCACATCTATATCCACTTTAATATATCCGGGATTCACATCTACGCCTTTGACTTCGTTGCCATTTCTGTCCACCGGTTCAACAGGTACAGATATGCTTACATCCTTTGATTTATTAGCCATATCGACTTGTGCTACTACATCTTTTATCAAATTCACTTTGCTTTCAGGACCAGTAATCACTACTTCACCAGGAGTCGCCACAGCAGGCTTCATAGCAAAGCCATCCATTACAGCTCCATTGACCTTTACGTGCACCGGCATCTGCACCCTTGAAACTTTGTCTACATCAAGCTTTATCTCCGAAGGATTTGCAGAAACAAATGTCACATTCTTAGGAAGTGAACTTACTTCAACAGGCACGACATTTATCCCCTTTGTTATTATCCTGCTGACATCTGCTTCAACCTGTATGTCTGAAGGTCTTACATTCATCACATCACTTCTTCGACCTTTAATCCTGACTGTCACCGAGAAATTTTTATCTCCTATAATTGTCAATCCTTTCTTGTCAAGCGTATTGACATTCACTATATTTACAGGAATATTGCCTACATCATAAGATATCTCTGGGTTCTTCTCACCCATCACATAAAGCCACAATAAAAATGCTATTAAAACTGAAAGTATCTTTATAGGTAGATTTTTACTCAGCATGTTTATTCCCCCACTTGAACCAGTTAGAGCCTTTGCTGTCCTTAACTTTGAACATACTTAAAAGAACTTCTTTTAAAGTCTTTATATCCAAATGCCTTGATATTCTTCCGTTTTGAGCAAGTGATATAGTACCAGTTTCTTCTGAAACTATGACTGATACAGCATCTGACACTTCAGTCACACCTATGGCAGCTCTGTGCCTCGTGCCGAGCTCAGTGCTTAAATTTTGATTGTCAGTAAGTGGCAAAAAACATCCAGCGGCCATTATCCTATCGCCTCTTATTATAACCGCTCCGTCGTGAAGGGGGGTATTTGGTATAAATGTATTTATTAGAAGCTCACTGGATATTTTGGAGTCTAAAGATATGCCAGTTTCTATGAGTTCATTTAAACCAGTATTTCTCTCCAAAACAATCAAAGCACCTATTTTAGATCTGGACAAAAATTGGACAGCATCGCATATCTCGCTTATGACATCGGCTATATCCTGGACTTCATCGTTTATTATGAAAAAGTTTCTCTTAATAAACTCGCTTCTTCCGAGGGATTCTAAGGCTCTCCTCAGTTCTGGCTGAAATACTATTAAAAGTGCTATAACGCCAACAGTCATTGCATTGCTTAAAATATAATTGACTGTCCTAAGCTGCAGCCACTCGCTTAATTTTGTAAGTATTAAAAGAATTATAATTCCTTTAAATAGTTGCTCAGCTCTGGTTTTTCGTATGACTAATATAAGGCGGTACGTTACATAAGCTATTATCGCTATATCTACGATGTCATTTATCTTCATCGTCTTTATTATTTCTATAAGGCCATTGAACAAAAAGCTCACCTCTTGAGGCAAAATTGTAAACTAATATAATTTTAGTACTTGCTCATAATAATTATACACTAATAATTCCGAAAATCCTATAAACTTAGTATATTAAATAAAGAAAAAAGTCATAGAATGACTATTATTCTATGACTTCAACGATTATATTCTTCTCCTCAACCCGCTTTATGAGAGGATTTATCACATCTCCATGAATCAATACGTCAAAGGCAGATCTCAATGATTTACCTACTATTATCTCTGTAATATCGTTTTCAGCAGCAAATTCAGCTAAAGCATCTGAAATCTTCTTTCCAACCAATATGGATACTCTGCCACCTAATTTCTGAGCCATCTCAAAGAGTTCGACTAAGATCTTGTGTTCCTTCAAATCTTTATATATATCATTGTTTTTATTCACATACACAACACAAAATTCCCCATTTGTCTCTTTCGCCCTCTCTGCTCCTCTTTCAACAAGCCTTTGGCAGCTCTTTTGCGGAGTAACGCAAACCATAATTCTGCTTTTTACTCCGGGCTCGTAACTTAAAACCATCAGCAAGCCTCCTATCAGGAGAAATAATAACAACTCCAAATATATTATATATTCGATAACATATTAATGTCAATTAATCAAATCACCCGGTTTACTACCACTAAACTTTTTATGACCCATATTTTTCTTAAGATACTCCTTTATATATACGATATCTTCTTCTGACGGTTCTATGTTGCCATACACTAAATCATTATAAATTTTTGTAATCTTGTCGAAGTCGGAAAAGCCCATATCCAATATTCTATTTTGAAACTCTACAGTGGTTTCACTGTCATATCTTTTAAATCCTCTCCTTTTAAGCCTTTTTAAAATTTTATTGTAGTAGTATAAAAAGGCACTTCTCCTTGAACTATGATGTCTTTTTAATAAAACATATCTGATAGCTGCAAATATGGCTAATAAAAGAAGCAAAGCAACAAATAGTACCATTCTATGCGTATTTTTGTTGGATGTGTTGTTTTTTGACAAACTCCCTACAGGTTTATTTTGTACCGAATTTTGGTTGGCATTTGACTTGGTAATAGGAGCAGTGCTACTATCATTATTTTGCTGTACTGTTGACACATCGCTATTATTAACTGAAGATGCACCTGCATAAGTTTCTTGATAAATTGCCGTCGGCTCAAATGTCACCCATCCGCTGTTTTGAAAAGGCACCTCCACCCATGCATGTGCATAAGATTCTTTTATGTCATATTCACTGCCTAATACAGGTTGTGAAGGCATCTTAAATCCCACAACATATCTGGCAGGTATCCCTATTGTCCTAAGCATTATAACCATTGATGTTGCAAAGTATGTGCAATATCCTTGTTTTAAGTCAAAAAGGAAGTAATCAACAAAATCTCTTCCCTGTGGTGTATCAGGTACATCCAGATTGTATTTATAAGTATTTCTCAGGTACTGCTCGATAGCCTTTACTTTGTCATAATCGGTTTTCTTATCCTTTGTGATGTTTAATGCAAGCTCTTTCACCCTCTCTGGAAGATTAGAAGGATACTGCAGGTACATGCTCATGTCACTGCTATTTACTACCTTGTCCTTCTCCAGAAAGCTTGCACTTATTTCCGTCTTGTAATACTGTACTGTGTACCCGCTTTTCACATGTCTACCTGCTGTCGTCATGGCTAACGTACTTCTATCGTATATATTGCTGATATTTACATGGTAAGGCTGCCAAGGCGAAAAAATAATATTCGTATTCATTGCAACAGGGTAAATCTCCACGCTTTTTATCGTGTATTTAATATTTTTATCAAATTCCGGTTGGAAGTAATTATCCCTCCCAAAACTGTGCTGAACTACTGAATTAGTCCATTTATTGTTTTCATACGTATCAAACACTTCGCCTCTTAAGTACAGACTCTCATCAGCTTTTACCCTCATTACCACCTGATCGCTTACAGTTTCCGGTCCGCCTAAGTTTTGAGAAAATGAACTAAAATCTGTTGTAAAGCTATTTGCACCACTTGTACTCCCTATTCCATTTCTCCATGTCTTTGTAAATGGAAATGCATCGTAAAATTTATCATTTAATGTTTGCCACACAACAGGGTGGAAATTTTTCGGCACTGTGTATGCTATAGCCGTGCTTATAGATGAAAATAAAATTGCAATAGCCAAAAGGCTTGCGATGGAAGCCTTTCCATTTCCCGCTTTTTGATAGTTGATTACTGACATGTTTATAAAACTTGCTGCTACATAGAATACTAAAAAAGCGTATGCTTTGTCTACGTAATTGTACCACTGAAAAACTAATACAAATATGCCAAACAGCATAGTCAAAAAATAACTTTTTAAAATCCTGTTTAAAAAAGTAATAACAAGCGAAATCAAAAAAACACTCAATAAGACTGTTGTAAAAAAGTATCTGTTTGTCAACTGATTAAATCCTTCAGGCCAGCTTGACTCACTCATGTATATATAAAGCCAATTGACGTATTTATCAATTTCTAATACGACTTTTGTAAGCACATCTTTTCTCATGTAAAAATAATACAAATCAACTAATATAAAAGTAGACAAAAAAGTGACTACAAGCTGAGGTCTTTTTAAGAAAATAGTCAAAAGCGCCACAAACGCCAAAGTCAAAGAAACTACTTCTACAATGTCCACTTTAAAATTCAAACCAACAAATACCGAGAGAGACAGAATTACTGTCAACAAAGACGTCATAATATACTCAATTATGTTGAACTTCCATGTGTACACTTTCATACATATCTCTCCAAGATGTTATTTTTATCCCTGAATTTCCCAGTCTATTTTTCGTTTTTTCATCCAATCTATCTTTGTTGGTATAAAAGATTGCGATGTTTTGATTAATATTGATTTGAGACAAAGCCGCCAATAATTTTTCATCGATAGATGGAGTAACAATAGCCATCGTAAAATCTCGCGGAAGTCCACTTACGTACTCAAGCAATTTTCTGTCAAAATCTATTTCATAAATAGGAAATAATTTTAAAGTCCAAAATTTAATTATACTAAAATCCTTTACTCTGCTACACTGTGCTAACGGCTTATTCGTCTCATAATCAACAAGTCGTACAGGGATCCCGTTTGTAAGACAATATTTTGCCAGTGAAAGCACACACTCTGCCGTCATCTCATCTATATTTCCGTCATCTGCCTTATAGTGATTTTTGTATAAATCCCACAAAATATTAACTTCACTTAAAGCTGTGTATTGGTACTCTTTTACATATAATTTTTGTAATTTTGCTGATATTCGCCAATGAATCTTTTTAAGACTATCTCCATCCACATATTCTCTTAAATTCGCCAAATTTGTGTAGTCTTCAAACTGCTTAGCCCGGCTCGCAAATCCACCCACATCTGAAGCTAAGGGTAAATCAAATGGGATATCGTATGCCTTAGGATACACCACTATATTATATTGTCTATTGACCGTCTTCTTCATTTGAAATATGCTGAAAGGATCCTTTACTTTTATTACAATCGGGCCAACAGTATATATCCCTCTTTTTTTAAACAAAACGTTTCTTTTAATAACTTTTTTCTGAAATGAATTCAAATTTGTAGCAATAGGAAAAAATTTTCTATTATTTTCATCAATTGATACAAATGCCAGCGGCAAAAAAAATTTATTTTTGATCTTAATACTGTACTTGATTTTATCGTCAACATTGATTTCAGTACTGTCAATATCGATTTCTATTGATATTGATAAAATGGCTATCGCGGCATATAAAAAACTTAGCGACAACAAAGCCACATTTACAAAGAAAATATAATACAGTATTTCACCGCTGGTAAAAATCGCAAAAAGAAAAGAAATAATGGTAAATGACAATAATAAAATGAAATTACGCATACTTTTTTACCACCGGAACTTTAGCCGTATTTAAAATGTCTTTTATGACGCTTTTTTCATCTATGTTATTAAATCTCATCTCGTTTTTTAATATTATCCTGTGAGACAAAACTGGCACACATAAATATTTTACATCATCAGGCAATACGTAAGTGCGCCCTTCTATAAACGCCTTTGCTTGGGCCGCTTTCATCAAATTTAAAGCCGCTCTCGGACTTGCACCTAAAAGTACCATATCTGAATTTCTCGTCTTGTTTACTATGTCTATAATATAATTCAATATGTTGTCATCAACATATACAGATTTTACTTCATCTTGCATCTTCAAAATCTCTCTAATTGATACTACTGATTTCAAATCTTCCAGTGGATCTAAAGCTTCAAACATCTTAAGCATGTTTATTTCGTGCTTCATATCTGGATACCCTAAGCTTATTCTAATCATAAATCTGTCTAACTGTGCTTCTGGTAATCTGTATGTCCCATCGTACTCAATCGGATTTTGCGTGGCGATTACCATAAATGGCCGAGGTAAATGGTAAGTATTCCCGTCAACAGTAATCTGCCTTTCTTCCATAGCTTCTAAAAGACTTGATTGCGTCTTGGGAGATGTTCTGTTTATTTCGTCTGCCAGAAGAATTTGGCTCATTATAGGTCCTTGTTTAAATTCAAAGACACCTTTTTCAGGATTATATATAGAAACTCCAATAACATCTGACGGCAATAAATCCGGCGTAAATTGAATCCTCTTAAAATCCGCACTTATGGATTTAGCCAATGCCTTTACTAATGATGTCTTCCCAACTCCAGGAACATCCTCTATAAGAACATGTCCACCAGATAAGAGCGCTATAAGGACAAGCTTTACTTCTTCAGCTTTGCCTACTATAACTTTATTTACGTTATCAATAATTTTATTTATGATCTCCATAATTCCTCCATCGTTTCAAATAAATGTAATACATAAATATTTTGCCCAATTTATATGATTTCTTTACTTTAAGTATACAAAAAAAAGATCCCTTAAACAAGGACTCAAGATTTTTCTTTAAAATATCTATTTACACCTTTGTATATGGCCCATGCAATCTTATATTGATAGTTTTCATCATTTAAAAGCCTCTCTTCCTCAGGGTTAGACATAAAACCACACTCTATTATCACAGCAGGCATTTTTGCATGCCTCAAAATATAAAATGTACTTGTCTCTTTGGCCATTCGGTCATTGTTGGGATCTAACGTCTTTCTAAGCTCATCTTGTATCAGTTCCGCCAGAAGTTTGCCTTCTTTTGAATTTTTTTGATAAAAGACCTGCGCCCCTTTATACCTTGGATCGGGAAAACTATTTAGATGAATACTTAACATAATATCGCCTTTTACATCATTGCCAGCATGTACTCTATTTTTTAAATCCTTCATTATGTCCTTATCCGACAATGTATCATCTTCTCTCGTCATAAGCGTTATCCCACCGCTTTCTTCTATTAAGTCTTTAAGCTTTGACGCTATTTTAAGGTTTAGTTTATCTTCGTCTTCTCCATATTTGCCGGGCTTACCCGGATCACTTCCTCCGTGACCAGCATCGATTATAACGATCTTATTCATCAAAGGAATTTGATTTACTGTCTCAACAGTTTTGCTTAAAAAACTCAATAGAGCAATAAACATTAAAGCTATGACGATAAAGAAAAAATATCTATACCGTTTCATCTGAATTTCTCCTCCACTTTTATTAAAAAGCCACAATATAAAATATTCAAATATAGGTGCAACTATGTCACCATAAACTTCAAAATACATATTATGAATAGGGAAAGGAGGAGTATAAATATGGTTACATTGGAATTTACGTATGTCGTAAAGTCCGGAGATACTTTATTCTCAATTGCAAAAAAGTTTAATACTTCTGTAGAAGCCATTATTTCGAGAAACAACATCGTCAATCCATCGCTTATATATCCTGGCCAAACATTGATAGTGCCAGTTACCGGAGTCTATTATACGGTCATGCCTGGAAATACAATTTATCTAATAGGCCAGAAATTTGGCGTTCCTTATGAATCGATTATATATGTAAATAACATACTTTACCCATACACAATTTATCCAGGACAAATGCTTTTTATACCAAATGGAAACATTCCTATGCAGTCAGCACCTGAAACGTCTTATGCTTATAACACTTATACGGGATCATTCGGTGAAATGCACAACATACCGGCAGCGCCAATGTACAACATGCCATGTCCAACAAATTACATCGTTCAGCCTGGCGACACATTATGGAGCATAGCAAACAAATTCGGCGTTTCTCTTGATGAAATATTAAGAGTCAACTATTTTATGGACCCTAATATGATTTATCCAGGTCAGACTGTCGTCATACCGTGTCTATCCAAGACATCTCCTACTATGCCTTATAATCCACCGTTTGAACATCATAAAGAAGGCAGAATGGTGTACGTTGTAAAGCCTGGCGATACACTTTACAATATTGCTGCAAGATTCAATACTACAGTCGATGCAATATTAAGAGCTAACCCTGACATTCAAAATCCTTCCCTCATATACCCTGGACAGAGAATAATAATACCTACCTTGAAAGAGTCTGAAATCAGCAACGACACCAAAACGCAAAGCGATAACGATGAAACCAAAGAAAGTGAAAAGAAAGACGATAAAAAAGAAGACGACAGTCAAGAATAGAAAAAGCCATCCATTAATGGATGGCTTTTTTTAAAGGCTATCTATATACTTTTCAGCTACATAAGCAGCAATAGCACCATCTGCCGTTGCTGTCACTACCTGCCTCAATGTCTTTTTCCTAACATCTCCTGCAGCAAAAACACCTGGAATATTCGTCTTCATATCTTCATCGGTTATTATGTAACCATACTCATCTGTATCAACAATACCTTTTACTAATTCTGAATTTGGGCTTAATCCTATAGCTATAAATACACCATCAACTTTTAGTGTGGTTTCTTCATTCGTCTTCACATTTTTTAAGACTAATCCTTCGACACCATATTCTCCTTGTATGTCTTTTACAACAGTGTCCCAGATAAATTCTATCTTAGGATTTGCAAAAGCTCTATCTTGAAGAGTCTTAGAAGCCCTTAATTTATCTCTCCTGTGAATTACATATACCTTCTTGGCAAATTTTGTAAGGTAGTTTGAATCCTCCATTGCTGTATCGCCACCACCTACAACGGCAACCACTTGATCCTTATAAAATGCCCCATCACATGTAGCACAATATGAAACACCTGAGCCTCTGAATTTTCTCTCTTTATCAAATCCTAACTCTTTAGGTGTAGCACCTGTTGCTATTATAATCGCTTTTGCCTCATAAGTCTTCTTGTTGGTGGTGACTTTTTTTACGCTGCCTGTGATGTCTAACCCGACGACTTCCTCATTGTAAATCTGCAGTCCATATCTTTTTGCTTGTGATTCCATTTTGTTTATAAGATCAGGACCGCTAATTCCGTCAAATCCCGGGTAATTCTCTATTTCGTATGTGGTCACTATCTGCCCTCCCACATACATTTGCTCTATCATTACAGTATCTAATTTAGATCTGCAAGCATAGAGACCTGCTGCAAGTCCCGCTGGGCCACCACCCAGTATAATCAGATCGTACATACAATAATCACTCCTTTAAACAATACAATAATGGAAGTAGTATTTCACTACTTCCATTATTGTACCACATTTTTTTTCTTTTTACATAACACCCGCTGGTTGTCTAAATTTATTTTTTGCTTCTTGTATGTCTTGCATCTGTGCTGGTTTTCCCTAGTTTTGCAGCAAAATTTTATGTAGCGTAACCCGGAACCAGCAATTTTACTAACGATTCCGGGTAAAATTTTTTTAAATTTTTGTCATATTTTGGTTGCGGATTATTATGAATTGTGGTATAATATAGTTATATTGAATTTTATCAGAGATTTCGCATCTAATAATTTTTAGAACCATAAATCAACTGATTTATATAGTTTAACGAAGTGTAACTAGAAATATGATATTTTCCGTTTTTTACTGGAAATTGAAAGAAAAAAATTGCAAAATAAAAGCATCCTTTCTATAATATGTTTTGTCACAAACCAAATAGAAAGGATGCTGATAAAATGAACAAAAGTTGTTTTAAACAAATGCTTATCTACTTCTCTAAGATATACCATCTTGGAGAAAAAATCAATACCCTAAAAGATAAAAGAGCAAAATCTTCAGTAAAAATTTCAACAATTACCTTTGTAGTATTATTTGGATTTATGCTTCAAATAAGGAGTTTTAATAGGTTGGAACATTGGCTTAAAAAAGGTAAATTTAAAAAAGTATTACCTAAAAAGACTAAAATTCCTCGTATTGACACTATTAGGCGTGTTTTAAGTAATTTTGATTTAGATGGCTTAAATGAACTTAATAATAGTATAATCAAGACAAGTACAAAAAATAAGGTTTTTAGAAAAGGAACTATAGATGGACTAAAAGTTGTTGCAATAGATGGTGTAGAGTTATTTGAAAGCACTAATAAGTGCTGTGATAATTGTCTTACACGAGTCCAAAAGGACGGGATTACTCATTACTTTCATAGGTCAGTAATATGTGCAACTGTAGGTTCTGATCCACATCTTATCATAGGTCAGGAAATGCTTGAACCTAAAAGAGATGCTTCAGATAAAGACGAAGGAGAAATTACAGCAGGCAAGCGTTTAATTAAGAAATTGCATAAAGAATTTCATCATTTTGCAGACATCATAGTAGCTGATGCATTATATTGTAAATCTACTTGGATTAAAGAAGTTTTATCAATAGGGATGGATGCAGTAGTAAGAGTTAAAGACGAAAGATTAAATATAGTTAAAGATGCTCTTGGTTTATTCAAGTGTCGAAAAGCAGATAAAGAATGGAGTGTTAAGAAAAAAAGTAACAATTATATTAAAATTAAAGCCTGGGACGAAGACAATTTTCAAATGCCTAATTCCGACATAGAAGTAAGGTTTATAAAATTTATAGAAGAGATACATAGCTCAGGCAAAGTAGAAATAAAAGAATCATGGATAGAAACTCTATGGAAAATAATACATAAAAGATGGGAAATTGAAAACAATGCTTTTCATCAATTAAAAACAGAATGGCATTTAAATCACTGTTTTCTGCACAGTCCTGAAGGTGTAGAAACCGTGTTAATGTTTATAATAATAGCATTTAATTTAATGCAATTATATTTTTTCAGATGTATAAGAAATTTTAGGGAAAAGCATATGCTTCAGATAGATATTATTGAAGATATAAAAGATGAGATATTTATCATAGAAACTGGATGGAGTAATCCACTGTTTGTGAAGACATAATTTGAAACAAAACTGGAAATTCATTATTAAGATTTGTGGGGTAAGGGGGAGGTGCAACTATTTTTAGCATCCAAATGAATTTGTTATTGCCATATATTCAACTAGATGTAAAAAATAAAAATTATTGTAAAAACAATTTTTTTACTGGAATTTTAATGCAAAATCTCTGGAATTTTATTGAGGGAGTTTAATGTGTATTTAAAGAAAAGCAAACGTAGTTCCGGAAGAATATACTTATCTATTGCAGATGGATATCGCGATAAAGAAAGAGGGCATACAAGGACTGTTACTATTAAATCCCTTGGATACCTCGATGAACTTCAAAAACAATACGATGATCCTATCGCTTTTTTTGAACAAAAGGTTAAAGAATTGAATGAACAAAAAGCCATGAAAAAGACTCCAATTGTCCTTAGTTTTTCTCCTGATGAAAAACTATTAATTAATACGAATAATCGTAAAAACTTTGGCTATGCTGCATTTAGTAAAGTTTATCATGAGCTTGAATTGGATAAGTTTTTAAAAAACAGGCAACGTCATTCAAAAGAAGAGTATGATGCTAATGCTATTATGAAGCTTCTCGTATTTTCACGCTTATTGTATCCTGCTTCAAAGAAAAAGACTTATGAGAATAGAGATATATTCTTTGAGAAATTCGATTTTTCTTTGGATGATATCTACAGGTGTTTATCTTTTTTCAACAAGCATAGTGATGCTTTGCAACTTTGGATTCATGAGCACATTAAATCTTTATATGAACGAAATACTAATCTGGTTTATTATGATGTTACTAACTATTATTTTGAAATTGATGAACAAGATGAATTGCGCAGAAAAGGCGTTTCTAAAGAACACAGGCCAGATCCAATTGTGCAGATGGGACTATTTATGGACACCAATGGTATACCTATTACATATAAACTTTTTCCTGGCAATGCTCTAGATAAAACTACACTTATGCCTATGTTAAGGAAAATACAACATGATTATTCTTTAGGAAGAATTATAGTTGTTGCTGATAAAGGTATCATTACTGGCGATAACATTTGGTATACTTTATCTGCGGGTAATGGTTATGTATTTAGCTATTCTGTTCGTTGTGCTGATAAGGAATTTAAGAAATATGTCCTTGACGAAAATGGATATACATACAGAGGAGATAGCTTCAAGATAAAATCCAGACTTTATCCAAGAGAAATATTAGTAACCACCACTAAAGGCAAAAAAATGAAAAAGGCAGTTGATGAAAAACAGGTTATTTTCTATAGTGAAGAGTATGCCTTAAAAGCAAAATATGAACGAGCTGCTACAATAGAGAAAGCAAAAGACCTAATTAAAAATCCAGCAAAATACAATAGAGCTACATCATACGGTGCTTCAAAATATGTAAAGAATCTCATTTTTGATGAAGAGACTGGTGAAATATTAGAAAGTGCTCGTCAGCATTTAACATTTGATGAAGAAAGGCTAAAAGAAGAAGAAAAATTTGATGGATACTATGCAATAGTTACAAGCGAATACAAAGAATCTGATGACAAAATTATTGAAATGTACCGTGGCCTTTGGAAAATAGAAGAATCTTTTAAAATAACTAAAAGTGATATCGAAAGCAGACCGGTGTATTTATCACTAAAAGAGCATATTGATGCTCATTTTCTGATATGCTTTATATCACTTGTAATTGTAAGAATACTTGAAAATAGATTAAAGGGGAAATATTCTGTTTCAGCTATACTTGAAAGTTTAGCAAAGTCATCCTGCAGTTACATACAAGAAAATTATTATCTATTTGATTTTAATAATGATGTTCTTGAAGATATAGGTAAAGAATTAGGTATTGATTTTGGGAAAAAGATTATGACATTAGGAGAGATTAAAAAAATTTTAGGGAAAGTAAAAAAATGACATTTCCACTACAACTTTTAGACAAAAACAGAAAGCCCGAAAGCCTTCATTTTAAAGGGCTTATGGGCTTTTTTTATCCTTTTTTGCTGCAAAAGTCAGGATACAATAATCACTCCTTTAAACAATACAATAATGGAAGTAGTATTTCACTACTTCCATTATTGTACCACATTTTTTTCTTTTTACATAACACCCGCTAGTTGTCTAAATTTATTTTTTGCTTCTTGTATGTCTTGCATCTGTGCTGGTTTTACTGAATACCAGCCTCTCTGGCTTATGGCGTTCCACACTTGCTTTTGTTCTTCAAACGTAGAATTTAATGCATTGATAAAATCCCTCTTGAGGTTTTCATTGGCTGCTTCTGTCGCAGCATGTGAAAGCACCTCTATGGCAAGTTTGTAATCTCCTAAGACGCCCATCATTATATCTTTATCCGTCATGCCTGTATTACCCATCATATGTATCCCTCCTTATCCTAAATTTCTTGCTATAGAATTAAAACTATTTTGACACCTGTCGGCCAAATTTTGACACAATGCCTTTAACTGTTGATCTTTAAGCCTTGAAGCGCTGTCATTTAAGCATTTAACCATGTGTTCTTGAAGCGAAAGCACATCATCAATGTACATCAACTCTTTACTGGAAATTTGTTGCAACTTGATTCCTCCTTTCATGATCGTTCAAATTTAATATGTGCACATGAAAAAAAAATATACGGCATTGCCGTATAATATTACTTTATATATCCTTTTTTCTTCAATTTTTCAATGTGTTCTTTAAGCTTCTCATCTATGTTTATGTTGTACTGGTCTTCTAAGACAAACATCATCGATACTGCCACTTGTGCCACATCCAAAAGCTCTTCAGATATTTTCTCAGCCACATCCTTGTTTGACATTTTTACTCTTTCCCCATTAAGACCCCTAAACTTTCCTATAGCTTGTGCCAGCTCTCCTGCCTCCTCCATAAGTTTCAAAGCCGTCGACTCCAAAGAAGGTTTTAAATTATTTAACTTAGGCAAACTAATTGCTTTGTATTCGGTCTCCATTTAACCACCTCACGACTGTTTTCTTCGCGCCAGAAATTCTACCACTTCCGGTGTCGCTTCTTTTATTAAATCAAGCATTTTAAATGAAATGTTCCTTATATCCCATTGAGCCTCGTGCGTGCATCTTAAATTAGCATAGTGATCAAAAGCCCACAAATCTGTATCCATCAAAACAATCCGCCTATGAGCATTTGTAACCACATATGAGCTTGTTTCTGGTAATTTTTCATGTAGCTCCAAATATAATTTTTCAGCTTCATCAATCGCTCTCTTTAATACATCTGTACACCCAGCTTTTTCAATATTTGGAGGCACTGTATACCCGTTCTCTATAGTTGGCTTATAAGCATTAAAATTAATCATCCTATGCCTCAATAGTTGATGCCACGCAGCTTCACTTAATCTTAACTGAAATTTGTACCTTACAGATCTAAAAGGCTCTATAAGATGATCAAACTGATCTATCTTAGAAGAAGCTGATTTCACAATGTTTGCTTTCTCTTCCTTTCCCAACTTCATAACCAAATTTTTAATGCTTTCCACTGGTTTCCCTGTGTAAGAGAAAATAATATGCATAGTCAATATATCAAGAAAAGTCATATCACCGCTTTTGCCTGTGTAATCAATCAACTCAACATCTGAATCCACGGAAACATCCTCTAAATCATACCCATTGACTAAATATTCCATCTCTTTATTTACAGTCAATTGGTATTTAGATGGGCTCAAATGCCTCATCATGCTCGGAGCAATTTTTTCTGCTTCGTCAATTATATTTCTTGCCAATATTTCTGCTTCTTTTGTGCCATGGGATTGCAATTTTCTGACTATATCTTGCAAATCAAGGGCATTTAACGCCACAGCAAAGCTGGTCTTTGCGGACAGCAGCAAAGCATATCTTGCATCCTCAAAAGCTATCTTACTTATCCTTCCAATATACGCTTTATCGCTTTCATGTTTATTTTTCTCAACAGTTAACTTCAAATAATCAGTGAGTTTACTTATTAGCATCTCATATACGTCAAAAGATACATTCCATACTTTTATAAATTTCTCTTTTAACTCCGGATAATTTTCAAGCTCCGGAGGTATTACAAATCTATCCCTATTCGGCCTTTGATATCTCTGGCTCCACTCTATGTAAGACGGTCTTTTATTCATCAATTCTATATCGCCAGACAAAAATCTTGAAGTGTCTTCTATACACAAGTGCATCAAATTCTGCTCTGCTATAGACGAATGGCCGAACTTTTCCACCCATTTTTCATGAAAAGCTTTTGCCTTCTGCATTGCCTCATCAAGTGGAATATCTGGTGTCGTTAAAAAATCACTTATATCAAGATCTCCTGATGTCAATGATTCTAATATGTTTAGCCTCCAACTGGTGTCTTTTCTGCTTACTTTTGAATTAATAGGAGGTATTATAAATTCTGGCAGTGAATGTATAAAATAAACAGGCCCATATAAATTCGTAACGAACTTTTTTAATAAGTTTTCTTCAGCCTCAGTCAACTTTCTCATTAACATTTTAAAACTCCTCTCGAACTTTATCATATATAAATTATATCGTAAAATAGTGAAATTTGTAACACTAAAAATAAAATAAAGGAGCTTCAAAGCTCCTCTCATCCCATATCTTCTTAAAAATAAAAATGGTGACCCATCCGCGATTCGAACGCGGGACACCCTGCTTAAAAGGCAGGTGCTCTGCCGACTGAGCTAATGGGTCACAATGGTGGAGGGAGATGGATTCGAACCATCGAAGGCAATGCCAACAGATTTACAGTCTGCCCCCTTTAGCCACTTGGGTATCCCTCCATGATTATCTGCTAATTTCAGCAGCGACTTTTTTATTTTATAATAAATACAACATATTGTCAAGTATAGATAGGAAATTATCTCTTTAATAAGAGCAAAAAGCCGCTTATCACTCTAAACGGCTTTTCACCATTATTTAGAAACAATTTTTGTATATGGATACTACCTCATCTAACGATAGCTTGTATGGATCCACATTAAACAAGCCGCCCATTGTATCCATAGCATTTTTCCCTAATTTTGTAGCTTCATCCTTAGTTACTCCAAAGCTTGACAGATTTAGATCTTCCATTCCTATATTTCTAATCAATTTTTTAAGACCATTTATAAAACACATGGCTTGTTCTTCTATAGTACCTCCAACTATCTCCTCACCCATTGCTTTTGCTATATCTACAAACCTTTCAGGGGCTTTTGAAGCCATGAAGCTAAAATAAGACACCGAAAGCATTATAAGTCCAGCACCATGCGGTATCTCTGGATGGTATGCACTTAAAGCGTGTTCTAACGAATGATGTGAAATACATGATGACAATGATTCTACTATACCTGCGGCAGTACTTGCCCATGCCAATGCAGTACGAGCCTCCATATTATTGCCATCTTCCACAGCTTTCGGAAGATTCTCGGTAATAAGGCTTATGGATTGAAGCGCTAAAACATCGCTTCCTGGCTGATTGACAGTCGCCAAATATCCTTCTACAGAGTGGAAAAATGCATCCATACCTTGATAAGCAGTAAATTTCGGTGGAATTGATACCATCAATTCAGGATCAACGATGGAAAGTGTAGGATATGTATACTTACATCCAAATCCAATCTTCTCATTTGTCTCTGTCTTTGTCACAACAGCCCACGGATCAGACTCTGTGCCAGTACCTGCCGTCGTAGGAATAGCAACTATAGGCAATGCACCATATTTAACTTCCATGCCTTTTCCGCTGCCACCAGAAACATAATCCCAATAATCACCCGGATTCTTAGCCATTACAGCTATTGCTTTTGATGAATCTATTGTGCTACCGCCTCCTAATCCTATGACAAAATCGCATCCATTGTCCTTTGCTACTTTTGCCCCTTCCGCAACATGCTCTGCAATTGGATTAGGTAATATCTTATCATAGACGATGTAATCGACCCCATTTTGTTTTAAGTAATTAACAACTCTATCCAAATAACCATGCCTTCTCATAGAATTGCCGCTGCCTATAACCAGCAAAGCTTTCTTACCTGGCAATTTAACAGTAGCCAGCTTTTCCAGTGTACCCGGTCCAAAAATAATTTCTGTTGGCATAAAATAAGTAAAATTAGTTTTCATATATATAGACCCCCTCTGACTTTTAATTCATTTATAATTATCCTAACTTCTATTATGATACTTTAAATTTTAAAAGTCAAGAAATTAGACATTTTTTATTAGCCAATAATAATTATTTATTTTATATCAATATCCATTCATTAGACTTTAATTTTGATGGTTACCCAATCTATATTTCCATTTATCAAAATAGATACTTGATAAAAATCAATTTTCATGATATATTATATTAGTGTGGTGCTGGCATAGCTCAGTCGGTAGAGCAGTTGATTCGTAATCAACAGGTCAAGGGTTCAAGTCCCTTTGCCAGCTCTGGATTTTAGGATTTTAAAATAAAAAAAGTGCTTAAAAAGTGCTTAAAAAAATAAAAATGTAAAAGTGCTAATGCAAAAATAAGGGGGTATCCGCTAAAAGACGGATACCATTTTTATTTCTGTTCTTTAAATGGTATGCTTAAAATAGTATATCTTTTAATTTTTTTGTTGCACTTTCTTGCATGTCTGGCAGTACATGTGAATAAATATCTAGCGTTATTGCAACATTAGCATGTCCTAATCTTTCGCTTACTACTTTTGGATTTTCGCCTGCCATTAATAGTAATGTTGCACATGTATGCCTTAAGTCATAAAGCCTTATATCTGGCAATCCTGCTTCTTTTAGAAGTGGCTTAAAATATCTGTGGTTGATATTTGCAAGGTCAAGCGGTTTTCCCGTCTCTGTTGCAAATACTAATCCATAATCGATATATACTTCTGGATTGTTTAATTTTTCTTCCCATTCTTCAGGTTCAAATTTATTTTTGTCCTCGTCATAATTTAATGTTTCTTTCGCCATAAGCTTTTCTTCTAACTGGTTTTTCCTATGTTCTTTAAGGTCTTTCATAATTTCAGGCGGTAACGGGATCGTTCTTCTTCCGTGTTTTGTCTTTGGCTCTTTTAATTCCCATGTCTTTCCTACACGGGATAATGTTCTTTGAATTATAATTCTGTTACCTTTCCAATCTATATCATCCCATTTAAGTCCTAATGCTTCGCTTGGTCTCATGCCACTTGTGAGTAATAATTCAAACAACACGCCAAATCGATTATAAACGCATGCTTCTAAAAACTTTTTGGCTTGTTCTGGCGTCAGCACTTTCATTTCTTCTTGTGTACGCTTTGGTAAAGTTAAGCCATCGCATGGATTACGATTTAACATTTGCCACTTAATCGCTTGATCTAAAGCCTGTTTTAAAATTGTATGGGCATAAATTACTATGCGGGATTTTAAACCATTTTCGGTCATTTTATTGTACATGTCTTGAATAATCATAGGCGTTAATTTCGATATTACATAGTTGCCAATATAAGGCTTAATGTATATTTCTATTACTTTCTTATAACTATCATATGTTTTTAATGCTATTGAAGGCTTCTTTATTTCGATCCACTTATCAAGATAATCTTTAAGCAATATTTTATCTTCTTTTATAAATTCGCCAGTATCTAACTCACGCAATTTTTGCGTTAAATATTTTTGTGCATCTCCTTTTTTCCCATGTATAGTCTTATTATGATATTGCGGTATTCCTCTATCATTTACACCTATGCAAACTCTAACCAAATAAGTACCATTCCCTTTATCAATTATTTGACCTCTTTGCCCTTTTTGTCTTGCCATAATAAAATCCTCCTTTAAGCATTTTTTAAGCATTTTAATAATTTTATTGGCTAAATATAAGCCTTTAAGGCACTTTTTTATTGATATTTTGTCAATTTTGCTAGTCCTTAAAAAGAATAGGGATTTATAATCCCATTAGAAGACTAATCGCTTTTAAAACTGTAGTTTTCTGTAGCTTTATCTTGGATTGTGGTCGAATATCATCACCTTTCCCGTTACTGGACTATCATAATATAGGCTTCTTGCCAATCCGTGCAAAGTATGTGCCACCTTAAGATATAGCCATACAGGTGCTTGTCCTGTTAATGTTACATCTTCGGCATATGGCGTGCTTTCACCTGTTACCATTTCTACAACTTTACTGCAATAGTTATCTAATTCATCAAGCTTTGCAGTCTCTTCATAAAGATCCTTAAGATTAATTGTTATCATTCTTCTTCCTCCATTTCATCAATCTTTTCTGCTTCTTCAGGGAAATATTTTTCTAAAAGTTCATCATTTCTTGCCTGTAGGATCTGTTGCAATGCTTCTTCGTCTGATATTATCTCTGCATAATCTCTTTCGCCTTGCCAGTCTGACCCATGTATTAATACAAACCTTCCATCCTTAAGCCTTGTTAGTCCTAAATGCCTTCCTGTTCCTCTGCACCAATTGTGCCCATCCCATAGGTCAAGATTGTTATTGTACTTTACCCTCGCCACTATGCTTTCACCGTCATAAACTGGTACTTTCATTTTAAACATCTCCTTTTGATATATTTATTACTTCAATGTCTTTGGCATATATAACATTGAAGTTATTATATTTATGGCTTGCCTTAATGTAAGCCATTATTGGCTCTTTTACTTCTTCTAATGCGCCATTACCAACAACCAAAATATCATTTTTGTGTGTAAAGATATAAACCATTTCGCCATCATCTGTATATAATGTCTTCATCTTATACCCTCCAATCTATGTTCTAATGCCCATTTCCCTTTAAAGCCTGTCATGTCTAAAATCTGTTTCAATGCTTTATAAATTTCATCAAGCTTTGCTACATCATCTATGCAATTAATTTTTTCCTGTATTCCTAGCAAACTGTATCGTATCAACTGCTTATAAACTTGTTCTTTACTCATTGTTTCACCTCCTAACATGTATAACATTTGATGTGCATTTGCCATTTTTTATATTTTGCAATATCTGTAATGCCTGCTTATGAATTTCTCTATCCTTTTCGCTTGTGTCATGGTCTAATTGCCATTTTAAGGCTTCAATTTGCCTATCTATTTTATTCATTCATAACATCTCCTTGAATATGTAATAATATATATTTATGTATAATAAAATATATTTATCTATAAACAAATATAATCGTGTATTATTGAAATGTCAATAGGTATTTTGAATTTTTGTATTAAATATCTTTGTAAATAGTTATATCCTGTGGTATTATAATATACATGGAGGGATATTCATGGATAAATTCTATACTGTTCAAGAAGTCGCTGAAATGTTTAAGGTTAATATCCATACTGTTTACCGCTGGATAAAAGAAGGTCGTCTTAATGCTGTTAAAGTAGGTGATCTAGTTCGCATTACTGAAAGCGAATTGAATAAATTCATTGATAGTTATAAAAAGTAATATATTTTTATGTATATCATTATATTTTATTATATATTATTATACAAAATGATTATTTCGTATAATTAGACTTTCATTTCCCTGTAAGGCTGATATGTCAAGGCTTTACAGGTTTTTAAATGTCTAGTTTTGTCTAGTAGGATAATAATACTTTGTTAAATTTTTAACCGCATATATAATTCAACCAACGGATTTTCACGTTAGTTATCGCCCTTTAGAGGGAATAAACCTCAACTTTCCTCAAGTTGATGATAATTGAAAACTTGCTTGCTTTAATGTAGGTTTTTGTAGGTTTTTCCGATAAACCTAATCTTTAATATCGATTCTAATGCTAAAAGTATATAGCTAGAAGGCATATAAACGCCATTAAAATCTTCAAAGGTATATTTATATGTCCTGCTGTTTATATGCCCCTTCTAGGTCGTCTAAAACCGCCTTTTTGTCTAAAAGTACTCGCAAAATACTAGTTTTGATCTTAGCATTTCTTAGCATTTTGCCCCGAAAAAATACTCGTTCCAATTGATGTTAGCATTTGTTAGCATTAGCACTACACCGTCGCATATAATTCATTCTGGGGTATTTGAAGCCCTGCTCGCCGGTCTCAAATGTTATGCGTTCTATGTTATGACGGGGGGTATTGCATTTTATTTCGGGAATTTTTTTAAAGCGAAACTGCGCTCGCCGGTCGCTATGTGTCATCTCAAACTTTTTGATATGCCTATATGGTATGATCTTTGCTTTGTATGCAACATTATTGTCTTCCTAGCAAATAATTTTGCTCTGTTTCTGCTCTTGCTTTGTTCTCTTTGCATGAAACATTATTGCCTTTGTAATTAGCTTCTAATCGTTGAAATAATAGGCTTTCATTGCTTTTAAAAGATCGTTATTTTGTTTCATTTTGTTGCATCAAAAATGTTACTGTATTGTGACTATTTTGTTACTCTTGTTACGCTTCGATCCCTTTTAGGCTGTTAGTATTTTTATACTAGCAGTTAAAACACAAGTTTTCACAAGTTTTAGGCATTGCAAATATGCAATACCTTTTTTACCGTCAGAAAAGTCAGATTACACACTTTATAACCGCTAATAAGCCTTAAAGCCTTGTATATCAAGCTTTTCAGCATTTTAAAAAGTCTCTGCTTTGTGAAATTTTGTGAAGTTTTGTCTAGTTTTTGTCTCCCTTTTGTCTCCTTTTTGTCTCTTTTAGGACTCCGAAATCTATGGATAAATGTTAATCTAGATGTTCAACTTTAGTCACTGTGGTTAAAGTTGAACAACTTTTAAATAGCAAAATGCCTTGAAGGCTTGATACATCTATGTTTCAAGACTTATCAAACCTCAATTTTTTCTGCATTTTTTGACTTTTTTAGGCGTCAGAAAAGTCAGATATTTTAATCTGTCTTACTTTTGTCTCTTTTTTTAGCATCTAAAAAGTCAATATCTGCGTTAAACTCGTCCATTAGCTTTTTAAATTCTTCTTCATCAAATTTAAAGTGTTCATCAAACCACTTTTCATCAACCATGTCTTTTAAAACATCAAAATCATCATCTGATAGTTTTTCAATCTCTTCAAATATCCTTTTTACTTCTTCGCTTGGTACTGCCTTTTTCTTTTTTGCCATACTTTTACCTCACTTTCACATTATCGTTTTTAATGATCTTAAATGGCTTTTGCTCTTTAATCGGCATTGTTTTTCCTGTTTCACCATCATATAAAAACTTCTTGCCTTTATCGTCTGTATAAACTTTATAGGTCTTAATTCCCATCATGTCAGCAAATTCTTCCGCAATTGAAGGCTGTCCTTCCATCTGTCTTAAATGGCTCATAGTTAATAACATCTTTACAACAAATTCGTGAATATCGTCATTTACATATTCCCATAAGAAGTCCAACATCTTATCCCCTATAGGTGTATCAAGGTCAAGTGTTTTTAAATAATCCGTTGTATAGAAGTAATCTTTCATACCAAATTTATATCCTTTATAGTCTTTTTTTATCGGGAATATATTAATAAACTCCTTTGGCGTTATTGTCGACATCATATCAATTATTGAATTTATCAGCTTAAAGTTATATATTAAATCTTCATCTAGGTTCTCATCTCTCATTGCATTAATCATCTTAACGCCATAAAATATAGCCTTTTTTATAATAGGTAATGTGTCTTGACCTATTTGATATGCCTTTAAGGTATTAACATAAGCTTTTTTATATATTGCAAAACTTGCATTCATTATAAATCACTCCTTCTTTACTACATAGGCGTTTAATTCTTGATCCCAATAGATAGAATTTATATCTACTTCATACTTTTCCGATAGCTTCTTTGCTTCTCTATAGCTTTCTACGATCTCATCTATCACATTTTCAAATTCTGCCATGCCATCATAAAGAAGTGTCATGTCTTTAGTTTTAAAGGATCGATTTACCTTATCCATAGCTTCATCATGCTTTTTATTAAGTGGCTTATTGTGATCTTCTATCCATGTAATGCCATAAGTACCAACACCTTTATGCTTTTCTTCTATCTCGTGTAACTTATCTTGAATATATTTAAAAGCCTTTTCTTCGTCCCATTGGTTTAGCTCTTTGTATTTTTTCTTTATCTTGTCTACTATGCTGTCATGTTCCCAATAACTTTTATGTTGTTCCACTATCATAGCCCCCTTTTAATTTTTATAAAAATATATCTGCGAAATTAGGGAAAAAAGCGAAATAATAGATATATAGCGGTTTTCAAGTCTGTTTTATATTGTGAATTAAGTGCGAAAAAATGATTAAAAGATAAAAGGCAATTTAATTAAAGCATGTAAATATTCAACAAAAAATAATTCAAAAACTTTTTTTCGCATATATTGCGCAATTTTTTAATCGCTTCAAATCCGCTTGTAAACTGCTTTTTCGCCTAATTCGCTTTTTTCACAACTATACTCCATATTTTTTTTGCTCTGCCTTTTGTAGCCTGTTTATCACAAATTATCTTATGTTCTTTTGATAATTCCCCTAATGCCTTTGAAATTATTTCTGCATTTACATGCCTTTGAAATATTTCGCTGTTTATTTCTGTCTGTGACATTGGTCTTTTTTTAAGACCTTCCAATATCTTTATCTTAATAGGATCTTCTTCTTCATCATCTCCAAAAAAATATTCTACTGATTGCTTACATCTTTCCCATATAGCCAACGCCGATATAATATGCTCTGGTCGTATCTCTTTTGATTTATCTAATACCGCATATAGCATTGATAGCCTTAAAGTCTGTGCTTCTGCACGTCCTAAAACTTTGCCGATTATTCCCTTTTTAGCCTGTCTTAAATCTTTATATGCTTCCGCCCATATAGCTTCAGCTTCATTATTACGTTTAAATTTCCGCTCTTCTTGTTTTAAATGCCTTACCCAATCCAAAACATCATTCACTTTTAAAACTAGATCGTTATATATTGCATCTGGTATTTCTGGACCTTCTGGTAAAAGCTTATTGCTCTGGATACAAACAAATAAAAATCGATTTGCAAACCCGTTAAATAGGTCTACATCTGCAAGGTATCTATCTAATTCTTCAGGCGTTATATGCCCAATAATGCTAATATGTGGTTCTGTAGCTTTTATAGCATTATTTTTTTGAAGTCCTTGAAGGTTTTTCCCATCCCATGCTTGCCTTATAGCTGGTGATAGTGTGTTACCTTCTCTTTGCATTACACGTAAAACACTTGCAAATTCGCCTTCAACCACCATTAGCCTTTTATCTTCTACTCCTTCATCTACCAATACTGTTTCTATTTCATGTGTTTTTTTATTCATTTCTTTTTTATATATTGGATCTCTGACATGGTATGCTAAACCTTCACCGCTTACTAATCCGCTTTTATTGCAGTTTTTTGCCCATTGAGGATCAATTCTATTAAATAATTCAAATATTGGATCCCATGATGTACCTTTACGACCTGTAGAAGTATCCCCGATTAACAGTGCATCAAAGTTTAAGCAATGCTTTGTTTTATTTACCATAGTATAAACTTGACGTCCTACTACATTTCCAAATGCTATTAAAAAATTCACCAATAATGCGCTTTTGTCTGCTTCTGTATATGGTTCAATGGCTCTTACTACTTCACCCGCTATTCCTCTATATGCTTCTTCTTTAAAATCGTCAGGCCATGGTACTGCTTCCTTCTGTAATTCTTCTTGCGTATCATTTTCTTCTTGCTTGTCTTTTTCTTTCTTTAGATCGTCTGATAATATGCCATCTTTTTCAGCTTCTTCTAATAATGCCATCATCTCATTTTCTTTTTCTTCTCTTGTCGCCATTTTTTAACCTCCTTGATAACGTCAAGCTGTTCCTTTAATGATCCATTCCTTAATGTGTCAATCCAATATTCAATCAGGTCTTGATATTTGCAAGCTTCAACAAATGCTTCTAAATTCATATCGTCAGGTTCTTCAACTAATGATTTTATCTTCGTATATGCTTGAAATAGCTTGCAAAGATAATCATACGTTTCGTCATATTTGCTCTTAAAATTCTTAAGTAGCCTATTAAATTTTTGCCTTTTAATAGTATTCTTCTGGATCTCCTTATTAGACTTAATCCCCGATAGGTGTATACCAAAGTCATAAGATAGCTTTTCAACTGCTTCTAATGGTGTGATATTAAAATACCTTGCTGTAAAATCTATTACATCACCATGTGCTTGGCAACCATAGCAATGATAGGCTTCATCATAAATTGCCATAGAAGGATTTTTGTCGGCATGAAACGGACATAATATCCAATAACGTGAGCCTTTCTTTATAGGATTAAGCCCATAGTATTCAATCGCCTGTAGAAGTGAAATCTCTGCTTTGACTGTTTTGAATTTGTCGGCTACAATGTTATTAGAATAATTATATCCGTCCTTTGCCATAGATTTTTCTATGGCTTTATTATTACCCATCATTAACACCTTCGCTTAAAAAATCGTTAGCTAGCTTATGACTTTTGGCATTAGAATTGATTTTTGAAGGTCTGTGACCTAGCCTATAAGGATATAAAGGACATGTCGTTATCGGACATTCCTTTACCTCTTTAGGCTGGTCGTTACTGCATTGTAGGCATTTCTTCCTAATAGCCTTAATAGGTGTTAGCATTTTTAAGCCTCCTTCTTCCAACCGCCATCAAATGCTTTGCCGCCATTGTCAATCCATTCTTGTAATTTGTCGGGATCTACTCTTAATTGGCGTCCTATACGGACTATTGGAATAATGCCTTCTCTTGCCAATGCGTATACTCTGTCCTCCTTTAAGTCAAGTATTCTTGCTACCTCTGGCAATCTTAATAGTTTTTTATCCATAATAAAAACACCTCCTATGCTCATAATAAAACATAGAAGGTGTTCAAAAAACGCAAATTCTTTAATTCATATACAATTTACCGGTAAATTCTATATGTTTTATAAAATTTACCCCTTTTTAGGTCTTCCTCCTTTGCTTGTTGGTCTTGGTTTTAATCCTACTAAATCACCAATTCCCTCAATTGCATTAGTAACACTTTGTCTTGTAACGTGATATTCTCTAGCTATTTTTTCTTTCGACCAACCTTGCACTTGGTATCTAACAAACCATTCAAAATGACTATCCTCATCTTTTTCTTTGCCGGGAACAAAGTCATTATCTTTAAAAAAATCTTCTATTTCTTTTTTATATATTTCTTTATATTGTGTATATAATTCATCAATCTTTTCTTCAAATTTATCCCATGTTTCTTTTCTTGGATCCCAAGCCATCTGTGGTTTCATTGCTACATTTAATTTTTTCTTTGTTTTATCATTATCTTTTATAAAATCTTGTAATATTTTACTAAAATAAGTTTCCATTGTCTGGCTTTGCGTAACATATTTTTTTAATCTATTTATTAAAAAATCATACCTGTTTGATATATAAAAAAGTTTATAAAAGTTTGTATTATCTTTAAAAGAAATATCCGGTATAAATACAAATGGATATATTTCATCCATATCAACTAATCCTAGTTTTTTATAATCTGAATAACAGTCATCAAACACTAACCCTCTTGACAAGCTTATATAGTTTGTATTTTCTCTCTTTTTAATAATTTCAATGGGAATATTTATTTCATAACAAACTTCATCAATAATTCTATAACCATATTTAACGCCAATAGTTTTTAATATAGCTAATATGGCTACATCTGCATAAAAACTATTAACATTATTTAAATTATATTTTTCTACCCAATGATATAAACTTTCAGCAAATTTATACATTGCCGGTCTAGTCGTATCATTCATAAGTAAAATATAATACATGCTATATACGGTGTAATCATTAAATATTTTTTTACTAGATAATATTTTCTTTTCAAGCAAAACCTCTTTATTATGTATTGAATTATCAAAAAACTTTTTAAAATCTTCTTCGTTTAATTGTTGCAATCTCTTTAAATGTTTAAATAATTTTTTTTTGTTTTTTACTTTTTCTAATATAGCTTCCTTATTTTTTGCAACCTCTTCATCAAGTAATTTGGCAATTGGGTATAAATCATCAATTGCTTCTGGTGCTAATATTTCAATATTATATAAAAATTGCAATATAGCTTTGTATCTGTAATAAGATGTAACTGTGGGAGTATTTTTCTCTACATCATCATTTCTCCTATAAAGTGGCTCTATCATAATATATTATCCCCCTTGCTTCCCCTGCAAGGTTAGGATATAATGTTTATGGTGTTTAGACATGATCCTTGACCTTGCAAGGATTATTTTTTTTTATATCTTAAACTATTTCAATACATATTATAGCATATATTTACATTTCAAGGTTATAAAACATTATTAAATAGTTTAAAAACCTTAAGTTTTACTAACTTCAATATGCTCTGTGAATTTTTGTACACATAGCTAGATCAAACATCTATTTTTCGTATACCTAATACGGGTACAATCAATTTTTAGTGCTTAAAAAGTGCTTAAACTTAAAAAAACTTAATAAATTTCAAGTAATTTAACAAAATATTACAAGTGCTTAAAATCCAGTTGTAATACGTCTTGAAGACACTTAAGTAATATCAAAAACAATCGCAAAATATGACAATTTTCGGATTCGTAATCAACAGGTCAAGGGTTCAAGTCCCTTTGCCAGCTCTGGATTTTGTAGGATTTAAGGGTATCGAGATTTTATCGATGCCCTTTTTGTATGCGAAATATTTGCGAAACTAAGAAATCATTAGCAACAAGCTTCATAAATGAATTTGTAACTCAAAGAAAGAAATAAGAAAATGCGAATAAAAATAATCTGTATTTGATATAAAAGATTGAAAAAACAAAAAATCCTTTATAAAGAATTTCATTCTTTAAATATGCTAATGTTAGTTGCAAAAAAAAGAGCTTCAGTATTTATGCTGAAACTCTTTTTTTACTAATGCCTCGAAGTGGAATCGAACCACTGACACAGGGATTTTCAGTCCCTTGCTCTACCGACTGAGCTATCGAGGCGTATTAAAATTATGTATAATAATGACGACCCAAAAGGGGCTCGAACCCTCGACCTCCAGCGTGACAGGCTGGCGCTCTAACCAACTGAGCTATTGGGCCGCAATATCTATTAACTTATGGTGGGCCTTCAGGGACTCGAACCCCGGACCAATCGGTTATGAGCCGACCGCTCTACCAACTGAGCTAAAGGCCCTCAATTTATGGTGACCCCGACGGGATTCGAACCCATGTTACCGCCGTGAAAGGGCGATGTCTTAACCACTTGACCACGGGGCCACGTATTGGCTCCTCAGGTAGGGCTCGAACCTACAACCTACCGGTTAACAGCCGGTTGCTCCACCATTGAGCTACTGAGGAATATATTATCCGGCAGCGACCTACTCTCCCGAGTAATCAGTACCATCGGCGCTGGAGGGCTTCACTTCCGTGTTCGGTATGGGAACGGGTTTTTAACCTCCGCTATTGCCACCGGAAATCTTTCGTTCATTTTCTTCTAAATGAACTTTGAATACTGCACAATGCTTCTTTTGGTCAAGTCCTCGACTTATTAGTACCGGTCAGCTTAAAGTATTTCTACTCTTACACCTCCGGCCTATCTACCTCGTCTTCTTCAAGGTGTCTTACTCTGGCACTCAACTCTACCTACTGTAATCTTTTCTTCTTTCAGCAAGTATAGTTGAGTGCCAGATGGGAAATCTTATCTTGAGGTGGGTTTCACGCTTAGATGCTTTCAGCGTTTATCCCTTCCAAACTTGGCTACCCAGCTGTGCGTACGGCTACGCAACTGGTACACCATCGGTTTGTCCACCCCGGTCCTCTCGTACTAAGGGCAGATCCTCTCAAATTTCCTGCGCCCGCGACGGATAGGGACCGAACTGTCTCACGACGTTCTGAACCCAGCTCGCGTACCGCTTTAATGGGCGAACAGCCCAACCCTTGGGACCTACTTCAGCCCCAGGATGCGATGAGCCGACATCGAGGTGCCAAACCTCCCCGTCGATGTGGACTCTTGGGGGAGATCAGCCTGTTATCCCCAGGGTAGCTTTTATCCGTTGAGCGACGGCAATCCCATTCTCTACCGCCGGATCACTAAGCCCGACTTTCGTCCCTGCTCGAATTGTCTTTCTCGCAGTTAGGCTACCTTCTGCCTTTGCACTCTTTCGCGCGATTTCCTTCCGCGCTGAGGTAACCTTTGGACGCCTCCGTTACTTTTTAGGAGGCGACCGCCCCAGTCAAACTGCCCGCCTGTCAGTGTCCATATGCCGGTTTACGGCTCCTATGTTAGAATTTCGGTAATATCAGGGTGGTATCCCAACGTCGGCTCCATATAGGCTGGCGCCCATATTTCTCCGCCTCCCACCTATCCTGTACAGATATTACTAAAATTCAGTGACAAGCTGCAGTAAAGCTCCATGGGGTCTTTCTGTCCTGTCGCGGGTAACTCGCATCTTCACGAGTACTACAATTTCACCGGGTCCCCCTTCAAGACAGCGCCCAAGTCGTTACGCCTTTCGTGCAGGTCGGAACTTACCCGACAAGGAATTTCGCTACCTTAGGACCGTTATAGTTACGGCCGCCGTTTACTGGGGCTTAAGTTCAGAGCTTTGGATTTTCTCCTGACCCTTCCCCTTAACCTTCCAGCACCGGGCAGGCGTCAGCTCCTATACTTCGTCTTTCGACTTAGCAGAAACCTGTGTTTTTGGTAAACAGTCGCTTGGGCCTCTTCTCTGCGGCCTTTCGGCACTCCTTCTCCCGAAGTTACGGAGTCTTTTTGCCGAGTTCCTTAATGAGGGTTCTCCCGCTCGTCTTTGGATTCTCTCCTCGCCTACCTGTGTCGGTTTGTGGTACGGGCACCTCATCCTCGATAGCAACTTTTCTTGGCAGCCCCTTCGAAACTT